>CAZMML010000463.1:0-4091 GCA_964567335.1 uncultured Nannocystis sp.
GCACGGCGAAGGCCTCGCCGCCGAGGCGGTCGAGCGCCCCGATGACAAGCTCGACGAGCGCGTCGGGGAGCGGCGCGTCGAGGATGCGACTTCGGAGCCTGGCGGCGACGAGCTGCGCGTCGGCGCCGTCTCCGGTCGT
This sequence comes from uncultured Nannocystis sp., assembly GCA_964567335.1. GTDB lineage: Bacteria > Myxococcota_A > Polyangia > Nannocystales > Nannocystaceae > Nannocystis. The sequence continues at coordinate 140 of CAZMML010000463.1, forward strand.
GGCGTCGTCGAGCGCCGACGCGCACGCGAGCTGGAACGCCTCCGTCGTGACGCAGAACGCGGGTGGCACGGCCGCGCCGTCGACCCTGGCCACCTCGGCGAGGCGGGCCGCCTTGCCGCCGGCGAGCGACATGTGGGAGCGATCGAGGTCTCGGAGGTCGACGACGAGTGGCATGGGCCCCAGGATGCCCGCGATTGTACCGCGAGGCCGAGCGCCGACGCGGGATCTCGGGCGCGGGGCCCTGGGGCTGCACCGAGGGCCAGGCGGCGTGGTCGTCGACGGTGCAGGCGACGCGGTGGCCGGCGCGCCTCGGCGATCCTCGCGTCTCGCGTGTCGGGGGCTGGCGGGCGGGCTGAGCCGCTGGGACCGAATATCGCGCGTTGCGGCGGGGCGGGAGGAGCTGCGATACTCGCGGGGATGTCCAGGCCCCACCGGCACTCGCTGGCGATCGAGCTGACCAGCCGCTGCAACCAGCGCTGCGGGTACTGTTACAACGAGTGGCGCGAGGACAACGGCCGCGGGGTCGGGGCGCTCGCCACGGAGGAGCTGCTGGCGCTCGTCGATCGGGCGCTGACGGAGGTCGCGTTCGACGAGGTGACGCTGACCGGCGGCGAGCCGCTGGCCCGCGTGGACCTCTTCCGCGTGCTCGACCTGTGCCGAAGCCACGGGGTGACGATCCAGATGATCTCCAACGGCGGGCTGGTGACCGAGGCGATCGCGGAGCGCCTGGCGAGCTACCCGATCAGCTTCATCCAGATCACCCTCAACGGCACCGACGCGGCGCTGCACGACGCGCACGTCGGCGGGGAGCACCACGCGGCGACGATCCGCGGGATCGAGGCGCTGGTGCGCCGCGGGGTGAGGGTGGTCGGCTGCGTGGTGGTCACGCGCAAGAACGCGGACCAGGTCGGGGCGATCCTCGACCAATTCCGGGCGCTGGGGGTGACGACGGTGGCGCTGTCCCGCTTCTCGCCGGCGGGCTACGCGGCGAACCAGGCGGCGGAGCTGCTGCCCTCGCGCAGCGAGGTGATGCGGGCGCTGGCGCAGGGGCAGGCGCGGGCGGCGGCCGGGATGGAGATCCAGGTGACGATGCCGGTCCCGCCCTGCGTGGTCGAGCACGCGGACTACCCGGCGGTGCGCTTCAGCTCGTGCCCGATCGGGACCGAGGCGCAGGAGTTCGCGCTCGGGCCGCGCGGGGAGCTGCGCGCGTGCACGTTGCACAGCGAGGTGATCGGCGACGCGCGCACGACCTCGTTCGCGGCGCTGGTGGAGGCGCCGGCGCTCCGCGCCTACCGCGACGTGACGCCGGAGTTCTGCGCGCCCTGCCCCCACCGCCAGAGCTGCATCGGCGGCTGCGGGGCGGCGGCGGCGTCGATCCTCGGCGACGCCCGCGGGCTCGACCCCTTCGTGGCGCAGCACGTCGACGAGGCGCTGGCGGAGCGCCTGCGGCGGGCGCGGGCGCGGCTGAGCGTGCTGGCATGAGCGCGCCGGTGCGGGTGCTGCTGCTCTGGCCGGGCACGGAGGGCGCGGCGGCGGGGAACTTCGGGGTGCCGCAGCTGGTGATCCTCGGCAGCTACCTGCAGGCGAAGGCGCGGGCGGCGGTGACGATCGTCGACCTCGCGGCGGAGCAGGCGCTCGGGCCGGTGTCGCTGCCTGCGCTGCTCGACGGGCCCGAGGGGCGCGGCTACGACGTGATCGCGCTCAGCGTGTACTCGTCCTTCGACCACCTGAAGTGCGAGGCGATCGCCCGCCTGGCGCGGGCGCGCTGGCCGGACGCGGTGATCGTGTGCGGCGGCTACCACGCGAGCGCGCGGCCGGCCGAGTTCGTGGCGGAGGAGAGCCCCTTCGACGTGTGCGTGATCGGGGAGGGCGAGCGGCCGATGCTGCAGGTGGTCGCGTCGGTGGCCGGCGGGGCGCCGCTGCGCAAGGTGACGCTGGGCCCGGAGGCGATCGCGGACCTCGAGGAGCTGCCGCCCTCGGACTGGTCGCTGCTGGCGCGCTACCGCGGGGTGGCGCGGCGGGTGGCGTCGCAGGCGCAGCTCTACCTGTCGCGCGGGTGCCCCTTCGACTGCGCGTTCTGCATGGAGCGGGCGAAGCGCGAGGTGTCGTGGCGGAGCCTGTCGGTGGAGCGGGCGCTCGAGGAGGTGGCGGCGCTGCACCGCTTCCTGGACCTGCGCGGGTGGACGCTCTACTTCGGCGACGCGCTCTTCGGGATGCGCAAGTCGTGGCGCCGCGAGTTCCTGGCGGGGCTCGCCCGCCTCGGGCTGCCGGTCGAGAAGTACTGGCTGCTGATCCGCGTCGACCTGGTCGAGGACGAGGACCTGCGGCTCTTCGGCGCGGCGAACTGCGGGCTCGGGTTCGGGCTCGAGTCGGGCGACCCGCAGCAGCTGGCGACGATCCGCAAGTCGGGTCGGCTCGACAGCTACCTCGAGCGGATGCGGGAGATCGCGGCCCGCGCCCGCGAGTACGACGTGCCCTGGGGCGCGAACGTGATCTGCGGCCACCCGGGCGAGACGCCGGCGACGCTGGAGCGCAGCGCGGCGTACCTGGCGGAGCTCTTCACCGACCCGCGCGGGACGACGGGCTTCCTGTCGGTCGACCCCTTCCGCCTCTACCCGGGCTCGCCGATCGACGAGGACCGCGGCCACTACGAGCGCACCTTCGGGACGCGCTTCCACCGGCCGCACTGGTGGGAGGACGGCGACCCGGAGTTCCTCTCGGAGTGGGTCGACCCCTCGTCCGAGCTCGACTACCTCGGCCGCGAGGCGCTCCAGCACGCGCTGCTGACGCCGGTGCTGGCGCAGATCGAGCGCCACTTCGTGTACCGCGGGCCGGCCCGGGAGTACTTCCTGCGGGCGATCCGCAGCCAGCTCGCGTACACGCGCAGCATCGACCGGATGGCGATGATGGACCGCTTCTACGCGTGGCACCGCTACCTCGGGCGCCACCGCCGCGGGGAGCAGGCGCGGCGGCAGGACCGGGCGCTGGCGCAGGTGGCCGCGGACCTGCGGGGGCAGGCGCTGCCGCGGGTGGCGGCGGCCGCCGGGGTGACGCTCGCGGACCCAGTGATGGAGGCGATCGCGGCGGTGCCGCGCGAGCTCTTCGTGCCGCTCGACGCGATCGAGGCGAGCACCCGCGACGAGGCGGTGGCGCTCGACGGGTCAGGACAGGCGACGGTCAGCGCCATGCACGCGTACGCGCGGGCGCACAGCCTGCTCGCGGTCGGACGTGGCGACCGGGTGCTCGACCTCGGCGGCGGGACGGGCTACGGGGCGGCGCTGCTGCAGGCGCAGGTCGGCGCGGAGGGCCAGGTGGTGTCGGTGGAGCTGGACCCGGAGCTCTCGGCTCGGGCGCGCGAGCTGCTGGCAGGCCGCGGGATCACGTGGATCGAGGGCGACGCGCTCGACCCGGCGACCTGGGCCGAGGCGGCGCGAGGGTTCTTGAAGGTGGTCGTCGGCTTCGCGCTCGAGGGGCTGCCGGAGGCGTGGCTGAGGGCGCTGCCGCCGGGCGCGCGGGTGGTGGCGCCGGTGCGACACGCGGGGACGCTGCGGCTGGTGCGGGCGCTCCACCGCGGCGATCGCTTCGAGGAGGAGGCGCTCGAGGAGGTCCGCTACGTGCCGGCGCGCCGTCCGGCGGCGGTGTTGGTCGCGGACACGCCGCCTGAGCGGACGCGCCTGCCGGTGCTGCGCTGAGGCGAGGGAGGCGCTCACCCGCGGTCGATCTTCACGTCCTGGAAGCCGAGGCGAGTCATCGCTCGCGACATGGCCTCGATCGCCGCCTCACGCTCCTCGTCGGAGACCTTCTCGCCGGTGTTCCAGCGGCGGATCGAGTCCGCAAAGATGACGCCGTAGCCCGCGAGGATCTCCATCAGGAGTGCGCGCTCACCTCGCTGATAGAAGGCCACCTCGCCGCGGCCCAGGATCTTGATCTTGCACTCCTCGCCCGCCGGGCC
>CAZMML010000464.1:0-4083 GCA_964567335.1 uncultured Nannocystis sp.
GGCGGGCGTGGCCGCGGGCGGCGACGTTGTCGAGCGAGCGCCCGCGGTCGGTCACCACGACGCCGGAGTCGTCGACGCGCTGGAGCCGGGCGTACTGGGTGGCGATCTCGCGGGCGACGCTGCCGACGTTGACGTCGGTGATCGGGGTCGGGAAGGTGCGCAGCGGGTAGTAGTTGACGACGAGGTGGGTGCCGGCGAGCGGCCGCGGGGCGCGCGTGCGCAGGCGGACGCCGTCGTAGCTGGCGGGGTCGGCCTCGCTGGGGAGGAGCTCGAAGTCCCGCTCGGTGAAGCGGTAGGGCCGCTCTTCGCCGTCCGGGCCGGCGACCACGCCGGCGAGGTTGCTGACGCGCCGGACGGGCCTGCGGGCCAGCTTGTAGGAGTCGGGGACAGCGCCGCCGCCGAGGTCGGGGACGGCGACGAGCTCGCCGGCGACGCCGTCGGTGAGGTGGGTCAGCAGGTCGCGGACGATGTCCGGGTAGGTGCGTTCGTCGAACCTCACAGCCGGACCTCCAGGGTCAGGGCGATCGCGGGGTCGGCGGCGGCGGCGTCGGCCCCGATCGCCCGCACCTGCGCGTGCACGTGGATGATGCCGGGGTCGAGGGCGTCGGGCGTCAGCGTGAGCTGCTCGACCGAGGCGACCCGCGGCTCCTGCAAGAGGGTCTCGAGGACGATGGCCCGCAGGAGGAGCTGGTTGCTGCGGTTGTTCTCGCGGCCGATGACCTCGTGGATCCGGCTGCCGTAGCCGGCGTGGCCGAGCGCGGCGAGGCTGCCGCGCGGGGTGAGGAGGCGCAGCACGAGCGCCTGGCGCAGGGCGTCGACGCCGCGGGCGAGGCCGAGGTCGCTGGTGTCGCCGCGGCCGGGGCGCGGCTCGAGGTCGACGCTCGACCAGGTGGTGCCCTGGAAGAAGGGGACGACGAGGAGGTCGTGGCCGAGGTGGTCGAGGGTTTCGCTGGAGGTCGCCATGGTCAGCCTCCCACCATGACGGTGCCGGCGGCGATGATCGAGCCGACGGGGGCGTCGCTGGGGTCGTTGCAGGTGTCGACGGTGTCGCCGGCGCGGGCGGCGGCCTTGCCGCCGAGCTTGACGGTGCCGCTGCCCATCTTGACGGTGCCCTGGTTCTTCGGCGGGTTCTGGAAAGATGTGCCGGGGGGCGTGGGGGTGTGCGCCGGTTGGTTGGGGGCGACGCTGTCCACGGTGGCGGCGGCCTTGCCGCCGATCTTGACGGTGGCGACGAGCTGGCCCGAGAGCTTGCCGGCGAAGGGGTGCGGCAGCGGGGTCGGCACGGGGCCCCCCGCGGTCGGCACCATCACGATGTGGGTGTCGACCGCGATCACGTCGTCGTCCTGCTTGGCTGCCGGCATGCCCATCAGTTGATCTCCACGGTCTGGCCGTTGACCTTGACGGAGGTGTCGCCCTCGATCTTGACCTCGGCGCCCTTGAGCTTCAGCGTCCCGCTGGTCTCGAGCGAGAGGTCGCCGTCCTGTTCGAGCACGATCTTGGTCGAGCCGGCGCTGAGCTCGACGCGGCCGTCGGAGCCGCTCGAGTGGCTGAGCTCGAGGCGGACGCCGCCGGCGGTGAGGGTGAGGGCGCCGTCGGTGAGGGTGAGCGCGGCGTCCTTGTCGCCGCCGAGGGTGACGCTGAGGGTCCGCGCGTCCCCGGCGACCTTGATCGAGACCTGCACGGCCTTGGCGTCGGGGTCGTCGACGTCGCCGGGCCAGACGAGCTTGGCCTCGTCGCGCTCGAACTTCGGCGGGCGCCGCTGGTCGCTGTAGACCTGGGCGACGACGACGGGCGAGGCGAGCTCGCCGCGCGGGAAGAGGACGACGACGACGTCGCCCTCCCGCGGGAGCGCGCCGGCGCCGGTGAGGGTGACGGCGACCGGGACGCGGGGGATCGTCAGGCCGGAGTCCTTGAGCTGGACGCTGACGCTCTGGCCGTCGTTCTCCTCGGTGCCCGGGAAGGTCGAGGTGACGACGGCGAGCTCGCAGAAGCTGCGCCGCTCGATCTCGTGGCGGGCCAGCGCGGCGAGGCTCTCGGCGAGGCGGCTCACAGGAGGCCTCCTCCCGCGGCTTCGGCCGCGGCCCAGATCGAGGTGCGACCGCCGCGGAGGGGGTCGAGGTCGTGGATGACCTGGCGGATCGTGCAGGTCGGGAGGGGCAGGTGATCGGGGAGGTCCTGGACCTCGACGGTCCCGCCGGGGGCGGCCTGCGGGAGCAGCCAGGCGAGGAGGCGGACCGGGGCCTCGCGCCGCCGCTGGGCGGCGGTCCAGGCGTCGGCGGCGGACCGGGCGTCGCCGACGTCGCGGAGCAGCGGCTCGCTGCGCCAGCGCACGCCGGGGCCGGCGGGGGTGCCCGCGCCGGCGAAGAAGTCGCGGGCGATCCACAGGCTCTGGTCGGAGTCGGCGGCGCCGCCGCCCTCGCCGGCGACGACGAAGGTGCTCGGGTCGGGGTGCCAGGCGGCGCAGGCGGCGTCGAGCAGCTCGCGGCCGTAGCGCAGGGCGAGGGCGTCGCCGGGGCCGTCGGGGCCGATCTGCAGGGTGCCCTCGCCGTCGAAGGCGGCCTGCAGCCCGGCCATGGCGCAGACGCGGACGATCGACTCGAGCGCGGTGGCCCGGCCCTCGCAGACGAAGAGCGCGGTGGTCAGGTCGGCGCCGCGGATCGAGAGCGAGACCTCGCTGCCCTCGGTGATCCGCTCGATGATGTCCTGGACGCTGAGCTTCTCGTAGGCGCCGGCCGGGCGGGCGCGCGCGAGCGTCCAGGCGGGCCCGTAGGCGCAGGCGCGGAGGCCCCGGAGGCCGCGGTGGAGGGCGGCGAGCTGGCCGGTGAAGACGGCGACGGCGCCCTCGCCGCCGTCGAGCTCGAGGGTGACGTCGTCGCCGGGGGCGGCGTCCATCTGGGTGCCGGCGGGGAGGTCGACCTCGAGGCGGTCGACGATCGGGAGCAGGCCGCGGCGCAGGCGCACGCGGGTCGCCTGCTCGTAGATGGCGTCGCCGATCTGCAGGGTGAGCGCCGGGGTCAGCACGCTCAGCCCCCTCCCGTGAGGCCGCGGAGGCCGGCGCTGGCGTCGCCGGCGCTGGCGCCGGTGTCGCCGAGGGAGCCGGCCTGATCCTGCATCGGCTGGAGCGGGTTGCCGGCGTCGAGGCTGGCGAGGCCGGCGAGGGCGTCGAGGCCGGCCATGACGTCGCCGAGCATCTCCATGGCGCCCTGGAGGTCGCCGGCGATGTCGCCGATGTCGCCGAGGATGTCTGTGTCGAAGCCGGTGTCGAAGCCCTCGAGGCCGCCGAAGGGGGCGGCGGTGGCGGGTTCGGGGAGCGGCGGCGACTCGCGCAGGAGCAGGCGGTACTCGAAGCGGTTGGGGTGACCGGCGAGCTCCTCGAACTCGGCCTCGACGACGACCATCTTGGCGATCTCGAGGGCGGTGGTGATGTCGGCGGTGAAGTCGACCTCCTCGCCGCTGACGACCTTGTCCTGCAGGGCGTCGAGCTTGTCGAGGGCGTCCTCGCCGTGGAGGAGGCCGCGCAGCTCGACCTCGTGGGAGGCGCGGCCGAGGCGCTGCTGGACGTCGCCGGCGAGGCCGACGACCGGGGTCGCACCGAGCCGCGCCCGCGTGCGCTGGCGGATCGCCAGCACGGGGTCGAGCTGGATGTCGTCGATCGTCGGGACCGCGCGGCTCATGGCTCGGCTCCGATCTCCATGAGGACGCGCCCCGGGACGTCGGCCATGCGCTCCTCGAGCTCGGCGAGGGCGTGCCGCTCGAAGGCGCGGCCGGGGAGCGTCGGGTGGGGGCGGCTCATGGCTCGGCTCCGATCTCCATGAGGACGCGCTCGAGGACGTCGGCCATGCGCTCCTCGAGCTCGGCGAGGGCGTGCCACTCGTCGGCGAGGCCGGGCTCCTGGGACAGGTCCTCGCGCGGGAGGGGGCGGGGGTGCGGGGCGTCGACGCGGGCCGGGAAGGGGCTCCCGAGCTCGAAGTCGGCGTCGGTGGTGGTGGGCAGGCGCAGCGGGGGGGCGGCGGCGAGCGGGTCGGAGGCGAGGCGCCTCGCGGCGGCGGCGCCCGGGGCGGCGGTGCGGGTGCGCTGGGTGGC
>CAZMML010000465.1:0-4079 GCA_964567335.1 uncultured Nannocystis sp.
CACGACGGTCCAGGTCGACAACAGCGGCGGCTCCTGCAAGTTCATCTTCGCGGCGGGGGCGCGCTACCTCGTGTTCGCGCGCGGGAGAGTCGATGCGCTGGAGCTCGACGCCTGCAGCGGGACCCGGCACGTCGACCACGCGGGGGATTGGTTGGCGGCGCTGGGGCCGGGCGTCGCCGCGGGGACGCCGGCGAGCGGGGCGCCGGCGTCCGCGGCCCCGAAGGTCGCAAGGCCGGCGGGGTGCAGCGTCGGGGAGGGCTCGGGCCCCGGGCTGATGCTGCTGCTGTGCGCGTGGCGACGTCGAGGGCGAGCACGCCGCAGCGGCGCGCGCGCGCCGTGAGCGACGGGGCGCGACGCGTCAGGGCCCGGGCTTGCGCGCCCAGGCGCTGAAGACCACGTCCCCGACGAACGCCGCCTGCGCCGCGCGGAGCTCCTCGGCGAGGCGCTGGTCGAGCGTCTCGACCTCGATCTCCGCCGCGCTGGCGACCCCTTGCTGGACGATCCGGGGCGTGACCGCGGCGACGATCGCCGCGATCGTGTGCCGTCGGCCCGACGTCTGCACCACCGCCTCGGCCCGCACGTCGCCGAGGACCAGGCCCGCGCGCTCGAGGAGCACCGGCAGCTCGAGGCCGGCGCTGAGTGTCGCGCCCTCCCGGCGCACGGCCTCCCAGACCCATCCGTACACGCGTCGGTGGAGCGGCAGCGGCGCGCTCGAGGCCGGGACCATCGTGGCGTCGGCCTCCTGGAACACCGCGAGTCCGCCGGGGCGGAGCGCCTCGGCGAGGGCGCGGACCACGGCCTCCCGATCGGCCAGGTACATCAGGACCCGGCGCCCGACGACCGCGTCGAAGCTCCGCGGCACCAGCCCCGGGTCTGCGAGGTCGGCCTGCCGGAAGGCGAGGTGCGCGAGCCCGAGTTCACGGGCGCGGGCGGCGGCCACCTCGAGGGCGGCTCCGTCGCGGTCGAGCCCCAGCACGCTCCCGTCGGGCCCGACGAGGCGCGCGAGGAGGAGTGAGACCTCGCCGCGTCCGCAGCCGATGTCCAGGACTCGCATCCCGTCCGCGACGCCGGCGTCGCGGAGGAGACGCTCCATCAGCCCGCTGACGCGGTCCACGGGCTTCGCTTCATCCTGAACCATGGCCCAGCGATAGCGGCAGCGACGCGCGCGTGGAAGCGTCGGCTGCGGATGCGACCCCACGTCGCACAGTTGGGGGGAGCCACGGCGCGAAGTCCCTCACACGCGTGGGGCCGGGCGGACGCGTTGACATCGCGCGCGGCCTTCCGTCACGTCCTCGCGTGCGCACCCCCCCTCCGCCCCATCGTCCCTCTGTCTCGCGGCGGCGGCCTGCTCCTCGGCGGGCCGACCCGCCGAGGTGGTTCGTCCGCAGGAGATCACCGCGACCGAGGCGCTCGGCGGGCCCGGCGGCGCGAAGGCCAGCGCGTGCCGGGCGGTCTCGCTGCGCGCGGAGCCGCTGATCGTCGACTGGAAGATGCAGGAGCGCGTCGACCTCGAGGTCGTCATGCAGCAAGGGGTGGCGGTTGTGGTCCACGACTGCCAGCAGCTCGGCCACGGCGACGCCTGATTCACGCTCGGCAGGGTCTCCCTCAAGGGGGCGATCGTGAGGGCCGACCCGGCGCGGGCGGTGGCGCTGGCGCGCCGCGGGTGCATGGCCGGGAGCCTGCTCGCCTGCGCCGACTGGTCCTCCGTCTACGAGCAGGGCCTCGGCGTGGCCAAGGACCCCGCGAAGGCGCGCGAGGTCGCCGAGATCGCATGCGACGCCAAGGACGCGCTGAGCTGCGAGCAGGTCGCGCGGCTCGACGTCCAGGCGAAGAAGTACGCGTCGGGCGTGCGCTTCATGGCGCGCAGGTGCGAGCTCTCGCCCGGCACCTGCCGCCTGCCGGCGGACCGGCGCACGGTCGCGGACGACGCGGCCGGGAAGGCGCTCCTCGAGGACCTGTGCAAGGCCAAGGTCCCCGACGTGTGCGGCTGGCTCGGGCGCAAGGCCAGGTGAGGCGCGCGCTCAGAAGGGGCGCGGGCCGGGCGTCCACGGCTGTGCGGCGATGTACCAGAGGGTCGGGACGACGAAGGCGAGGAAGAAGCCGGTGCTGATCGCGGCGACCGCGAGCACGAGCTCCTTCCAGGCCGCCTCGCCGCGCGGGGGCGGGTCGGCGTCGTCGATCGCCCCCCAGCGGCGGAAGAGGCGCAGGAGCACGTACGAGGCGAGGATCAGGTGGGCGTTGAAGAAAGCGTTCGACCAGGCGACGCCGTAGAGCTTGAAGGCGTCGCGCTGGTGGTAGGTCCACACGCCCTGGCCGACGAAGATCGCCTCGAAGACGAGGACGTAGAGGGCCGCGATCAGGTAGATGATCGGGTACTGCGCGCGCGGCCCGAGCCGCGCGTCGAGCGTCGCGGCGCCCGCGACCATCCCGTGCAGCACGAAGAAGTAGAAGGCGACGTAGGCGAGCGCCGCCGCCACGGGCTGCTCGACGCCTTGCACGGTCCACAGCGGGAGGAGGCGATCGTCGTAGGTGACGTTGAAGAACCACTTCGAGTTGAAGATCCAGTCCCAGAAGATCATCAGGTTGCAGGCGACGAACACGCCGAGCACGAAGGGGCGCCGGCGCCTCAGCGTGATGGCGAGGGCCGCGACCCACACGAGCCCGCCGACGACCTCAAAGCCGCGCAGGAAGGTCTCGCTCGCGGTGTGCTCCACGGCAGCACGATAGGCGGGAGGGGCGCGCGCGGCAAGCGCCTGGTGAGCGCGCGACGGGCCAGGCGCCCCCGGGAGCTCGGGGCGGAAGTGCGGCGATGCGATCAAGTCCACGAGCCGTCGCTGGAAGGAGACAAGATCGTGGGCGCGCGGCGGGACGCGCGGGCCCGCCGCGAACGAGGACCGGCGCCGACGTGGTGCGGACGCGATTGACGCGGCGCGCCGCTGGCGCCTACGCTGGCGATCATGAGGGGATCCACCTGCACCTTGGGGCTCGCGCTGGCGGCCGCAGCGGGGCTCGCTTGCGGCGACGCCCAGATGACGACGGGCTTCTCCGCCAGCGCGACCGCGACGGGTACGAGCGCGGGCAGCGAGGGCTCGACGGGCACCTCCTCGACGACCGAGGCGGTCACCGTCGGCATGAGCGGAACAGGGACAGGTACTTCAGGACAGGTCACGTCGACCAGCACGTCCGGAACGACCGACCCCACGGGCGGGCCGAAATTCGACGTGGGGGTCGCGGGCGACGCCGGCAAGGTCGACTGCCTCAACATGTGCGGGACCGCGAGCTTCAGCTACATCTGGATCTCGAACTCATCCCAGAGCACGGTGTCCAAGATCAACACCCGCACGCTGGTCGAGGAGGGTCGCTACCTCACCCGCGACACGCCGGGGAACCCCTCCCGGACCTCGGTCAGCGTCGACGGGCGCGCGGTCGCGGTCGCCAACCGCAACGGGGGGGTGATCAAGATCTGGGCGCGCCCCGAGGACTGCAAGGGCCCGAACACCTCGACCGGACCGAACGACGTGAAGGGGTGGGGGGCGGACGAGTGCGTCGCCTGGTACACGGCCTTCCCGGAAGCGCGCAGCCAGCGGCCGGTGGCCTGGACGACCGGCGTGCGCAACGAGGTCACCTGCGAGTGGGAGGATCAGAAGGTGTGGACGGCGGAGGGCCGCTCGCCGGGCGATCCGAACGGGATGGGGGGGTTCTGCTCCGACAGCCGGGTGTGGGTGCACCGGCTGAACGGCGACACCGGGCTGATCGAGGACACGATCGAGCTCCCCTTCCCGTGCACGACCTTCGGGGTCTACGGCGGGGTCGTCGACTCGACCAACGACCTGTGGCTCACGCGCCTCTTCGAAGGCAGCCCGGGCGCGATCCACATCGACTACGAGACCCTGCAGTACGACACGATCGGGCCCTTCTACGGCTACGGGATCACGGTCGACCACAAGGGGCGGATCTGGGGCGGCACCGGGGTCCCGGGGCGCTGGGACCCGGTGGCGCAGGTGTGGACGAGCATCATGGGCTCGATTAACAACGCCGGGGTCGGCCTCGCAGAGGACGGCATGAACCGGATGTGGGTC
>CAZMML010000466.1:0-4077 GCA_964567335.1 uncultured Nannocystis sp.
CTCTTCATCGACGCGCGGGGGATCATCGTCCAGCGCGACGGGGATCTCCGCGAGGGGGCGCTCGCCCTGGTCAAGGCGGCGCCCGCGGGCCGGCGCGTCGGGCCCTGAGCGCCGGCAGATCGGGATGTCGTGGTCGCGGCACCAGTGCTAGGGTCCGCCGGGTGAGGGAGGACCTCCACGTCGAGCTCCGCGGCGTCAGCGTCCGCTATGGATCGCGGATGGCGCTGGCGGACGTCGACCTCGAGCTCCGACGCGGCGAGTTCGTCACGCTCATCGGTCCCTCGGGGTGCGGCAAGTCGACGCTCCTGCGCGTGGTCGCGGGGTTGGTGCCGGCCTCGTCCGGGCAGCGGAGGGTCGCCTGCCGGTCGAGTCAGATCGCGTTCGTGTTCCAGGACCCGACGCTGCTCCCCTGGCGGACGGTGCACGCCAACGTCCGTCTCCCGCTGGAGCTCGCGCGCCGACCGCGGGCGGAGCAGCGGGCCGCGGCGGACGACGCGCTCGCGCGGGTCGGCCTGGCGGAGTTCGCCGCGGCGCACCCGGCGGAGCTCTCGGGCGGGATGAAGATGCGGGCCTCGCTGGCGCGCGCCCTGGTCGCGCGCCCCGAGCTCTTGCTGCTCGACGAGCCCTTCGGCGCGCTCGACGAGCTCACCCGCGAGCGCCTCGACGACGAGCTGATGGCGCTGTGGGAGCGCGAGCGCTGGACCGTGCTGGCGATCACCCACAGCGTCGCGGAGGCGGTGCTGCTCAGCGATCGCGTGCTCGTCTTCTCGGGCCGCCCGGGCCGCGTGGTGGCCGACCTGCCGATCGGGCTGCCCCGGCCGCGCCGCGCCGACCAGCTCGACGCGCCCGCGCTCGCCGCGGCCGCGGGGGCGGTGCGCGCCCGCCTGCGGGAGGCCGCGTGACGCGCTCGATCTGTTCTGAAGGCCACGTCCGCGGCGTCTGCGTATGATCGTCGCCCCTCGCACCTCGGCGCTGGCCGCCGTCCTGCCGCCGCTCCTCGTCGCGCTCGCCTTCGTCGGCCTTTGGCAGCTCGCGTGCGTCGCCCTGGCGCTGCCGGCCTACCTCGTGCCGACGCCCGCGCAGGTCGCGGGCGCGGCCTACGAGCACGCGGGCCCGCTCGCTCGGGGGGCCGGCCTGACCGCGCTGGCGGCCCTCCTCGGCTTCGGGGCGAGCCTCACGCTCGGGGGGCTGGTGGCGATCCTCTTCTCGCAGTCGCGGACCGCGGCGCGCAGCCTCTACCCCTACGCGATCTTCCTGCAGACGGTCCCCGTGGTGGCGATCGCCCCGCTGATCGTGGTGTGGTTCGGCTCCGGGCTGCAGAGCGTCGTCCTCACCGCGGCGATCCTCAGCGTCTTCCCGATCATCACCAACGGGACCACCGGCCTGACGCGGATCGACCCCTCGCTGCTCGAGCTCTTCGCCCTCGCGGGCGCCTCGCGGTGGCAGGTGCTGCTGAAGCTCCGCCTGCCCGGGTCGGTGCCCTACTTCGTCGCCGGGGCCAAGATCTCGAGCGGGCTCGCGGTGATCGGCGCGATCGTCGGCGAGTTCTTCGCGGGCTTCAGCGCGGGGGAGCTCGGGCTCGGCACGCTGATCCTGGAGGCCTCCGGCCGCCTGCGCACGGCCGAGCTCTTCGCCGCGATCCTCGCGTCGACCCTGCTGGGGCTCGGTCTCTTCGGCGCCGTCACCCTCGCCGGGGACCGGGTGCTCCGGCGCTGGCGCGGCCGCGAGCGGACGCTGTAGCCTCGGGTCATGGCACGCCCTCACGCCGGGGCCGAGCGGGACCCCGCGAGGGGTCGGGTCGAGCTCCTCTCGCGCCTCGCACGCGCGGCTCTCGTCTGCTTCGCGCTGCTGCTCGTCACCTGCACCAAAGGTCAGGACCCTGCCCGCGTCCGGATCGCCCTCAACTGGTTCCCCGAGGTCGAGCACGGGGGCTTCTTCGCCGCGCTCGTCCACGGCTACTACCGCGAGGCCGGCCTCGACGTCGAGCTCGTCGCGGGGAGGCCCGACGCGCCGGTGCTGCCGCAGGTGGCCGCGGGCAGGGTCGAGTTCGGGGTCGCGGACGCGTCGGAGATCCTGCTCGCGCGGGCGCAGGAGGTCCCCGTGGTCGCCCTCGCCGCGGGCCTGCAGCGGAACCCGCGCTGCATCATGGTGCACGCGGGCGCGGGGGTCTCCTCGCTGGCGGAGCTGCGGGACGCGACCCTGGCGATGAACGTGCGCGAGCCCTTCGTGGCCTTCCTCCGCGCGCGCTACACCTGGCCGGGGGTGCAGGTGGTCCCCTACACCGGCAGCGTCGCGCCCTTCCTGGTCGATCCTCGCGCGGCCCAACAGGCCTACGTGTTCAGCGAGCCGCTGATCGCGGCCGCCGCGGGGGCGAGCGTCCGCTGCCTGATGGTCGCCGACCTCGGCTTCGACCCCTACGCCAGCGTGCTGGTCACGAGCGAGGCGCTCCTGGGCGAGCGGCGCGAGCTCGCGGCGAAGATCGTCGCGGCGACCGTCCGCGGCTGGGAGCACTACCTGCGCGACCCGGTCGCGGCGAACGCGGAGATCGGCGCCCGCAACCGCGAGCTCGGGGCGGAGCTCCTCGCCGCCGGCGCCGCCGCGCTCGCGCCGCTGGTCCGCCCCGACGCTTCCAGTCGGATCGGCGCGATGACGCCGCAGCGCTGGGACGCGCTGGCGGAGCAGCTGGTCGGGGCGGGCCTGGTGAGGCCGGGGACGATCGACCCCGCGCGGGCCTATCGCGGCGATCTGGTCCCCTGACGCGAAGGACAGGCGCGTCAGGTCGCGGCCGCTCTGCGCGGCGAGAAGACCTGGGCGAGGGTGCGGGCGTGGAGCACGCGGGCGGCCCAGGCCTCGAGCAAGGCCTCGTCGGAGCAGGTCAGGACGCGCTCGCGCTGGCGCTTCGAGGGCCGGAAGCCCCTGAGGCGGAGGAGCCCGAGGAGGAGCTCGGCCTTGCCCTCGGCCTTGCCCTCGGCCTTGCCCTCGGCCTTGCCCTCGGCCTTGCCCTCGGCGAAGTAGCGGCGGGCGAAGTCGCTTTGAAACTCGTAGTTGCGGAGGTCCATGAGCTTGTCCAGGGCGAGGCGCGCGGCGGCCGGCAGGCCCGCGAGGATGAAGTCAGGGTAGATGAGGCGCCGCTCCTCGTCCAGCGACGAGGCGGCGGCGAGGGCGGCGAAGGCGACCTCCTCGCCGCCGGGCTCGTCGCCGTGGGCGAGGGCGGAGAGCACGGCCAGCTCGGGGGCGGCACGGGCCGCGTCGGGGTCGATGATCCGCGGGATCGCGGCGCGGCTGATCACCCGCGGACGGACGACCATGCAGCCCTCGCCGAGCACGATCGCCTCGGAGCACCAGCGGGCGACGGCGGGATCGAGGGCGAGGACGGTGAGGTAGACGTCGCAGCGGTGTCGGGCGTGCATGCCGGCGAGCTGGACCGGCCAGGTGCGCCGCTTGTCGGGGTCCGCGCTGCCCTGGACCTCGAGGATGTCGGTGCGCCTCGGGCGTCCGGGCGGGCCGCGGAGGAGCACGACGTCGGCGCGGTACTCGGCGAGGTGGATGTCGACCAGCTCGGTCGCGCTGACCTGGACGAGCTGCCTGGCGTCCTCGCAGCCTGGCGGCGGCTCGCCGTCCACCAGGAGGGCGAGGAGCTCCGGGGCGCGGCGGAAGAGCTGGACGATCGCCTCGTGCGGCAGCTTCGGCATGTCCCCAAGGCTAGGTGCGAGGCGCGGGCGCGCAAGCGGCCCGGCCGCGGCGGATCCTCACCAACTCTGGTTGGGGCTGCCCTGCAGAGGAGGGCTCAGGGCGTCTGCCCGAAGGGCCAGGATCCATCGGCGACGAAGAGGCGGCCGGGGGCGCGCTGGAAGAGCCACGCGCCGTAGATCTGGAGGGCGGCCGAGGCGGTGACCAGCGCGGCGAAGAGGCGGCCGCGCGCGCCGCCGCCGCCGACGAGGAGGAGCAGGAGGAGCGGGAGGAAGTCGAGCATGAACCGGTAGGAGAACTGGACCTGTCCGCTGTTCTGGTAGAGGAGGTCGGGGATCGCGACGGCGAGCGCGGCGAGCCAGAGCCCGGGCCGCTGCGGCAGCGGCT
>CAZMML010000467.1:0-4062 GCA_964567335.1 uncultured Nannocystis sp.
GATCTTCTTCTACTTCGACGACATCGAGGTCGGGGTCGCCGGGCTGATGCGCACGCTGACCGACCCACACGTGACGCTGGCGCGGCTGACCTCGGTCGAGCTCGACCCCCGCGCCCCGGCCCTCCCCGGGCAGGCGCGCCTCGGGGGGCGCGACCGGACGCTGAACTGAGGGTCAGGAGAGCAGGTCGCTGGCGGCGAGCGGGGCCACGACGCGCTCGCGGAAGAGGGCGTAGCAGGCGCTGCCGGCGGGGAGGTCGAGGTCGCCGCGGAAGAGGGCGGCGAGGGTCGGCGGGCCGGCGGGGCCCGGCGGGAGCCCGGAGAGGGCGCCCTCGCCGCTGCGGACGCGCGCGAGGAAGGAGGCGGGCGTCTCGTCGGGGCGGCGGGTCCAGACGCGAAGGGTGTCGCCGCGGAGCACGATCTCGCGGCAGCGGGCGGCGGCGTGGAGGAGGGCCAGCTCGAACATCGTCGGCCGCGCGCCGGCGCCGAAGTAGGCGAGCATGTTCGGGCAGACGGTGGTGATCGCGGCGTTGGAGCTGGCGACGCTGTTCATGGCGAAGGCGCCCTTGGAGTAGACGTCGAGCCAGTGGATCCGGGCCGCCTCGATGTCGAGGAGGAGCGGGAGGTAGACGCCGTTGTCGCCCTGGAGGTCGAACTTCAGCTGGACGGTGCGCGGGTCGAAGTGGGCGCCGCCGAGGTCCTCGCGCAGCATGAGGCCGGCCATGCCGCGCTCGAGCTTGTTGAAGGGCAGGCCGGCGTAGTTGTTGACGACCATGACGGCGTAGCGGAAGCCCTGGGCCCGCGCGTGCTCGCGGTCGAGGTCGACGAACTCGCTGGCGCCGTCGGGGAAGGGGGCGCTGCGGAGGTCGCCGGAGCTGCGGGCGATCGGGCGCCCGTCGGGGCCGTCGAGGCGGAGCTGGTAGAAGGAGCAGACGCCGACGTGGCGCCACGCGGCGTCGTAGAAGCCGACCGAGAGGTCGATGTCCGTGACGTGTCCGCCGCGCTCCGGCTCGCACCAGTGGAGGAAGAGGCGGGCGACCTTGCCAGGCGGGAGGTCGATCTGCGAGCCGCGTGGGAGCGCGACGGCGGCCTTGCTGGCGGTGCGCTCGTTGAAAGGGACGACCACGCCGCGCAGGGCCTCGTCGATCACGGCGCGCTCGAAGGGGGGCTTGTCGGCGAGGCGGCGCAGGAGCTCGGCCTCGGCGGTCGCGCGGGCCTCGGCGATCGCGCGAGGGTCCAGCGGGGCGCGCCTGTCGGGGGTCGAGGTCGCCTTCGAGACCTGCCCCTTGGGCCAGAAGATCCGCACGGGGAGGGCGTGGTCGCGGGTCGGGAGCCCGGCGTGGAGGCTCAGCAGGAGGGGGGTCGAGAGGCGCGGCGCGGCGGCGGCGAAGTCGGCGAGGACCTGCGCTCGCGCGCGGGCGTCGGCGCCCGCGACGCGGAGGGCGAAATCGAGGCGGCGGCCGAGCTCGCCGGGCCGCGGGCGGAGGGCGGCGCTCATCGCCGCGGCGTCGCCGGCGCGGGCCGCGTCCTCGACGGCGGCGTGGAAGCTGACGAAGCGCGGCGCAGGGGCGCCGTCCGGGGCGCGGCCGCGGGCGAGGGCGAAGGCGCGGGCGAGCGCGGGGCAGCGGGCGGCGAACTCGTGGGGGTGGAGGCGCTCGCCGACGCCGACCCAGACGGAGCGGTGGCGCATGATGTCCTCGGTCAGCGCCTTCGGATCGAGCGACTCCAGGTGCTCGGCGATCGCGCGGCGCAGCGGCCGGCCGAGGCGGGCGAGCTTGAAGCGGCGCGAGATGGCCGACACGCCGATCGAGGCCGGGGGCTTCTCGACCTGGAAGAGCGCGAGCTTGCCGATCCACCGGCCCGGGGGGGCGTCGGGGGCGGGCCGCGCGAGCGTCTGCCACACGCGCTGGGGCGGCAGGGCGGGGTCGTGGTCCGAGTAGGCGGCGAGCAGGCGGAGGACGTCGGTCGCGGTGGTGAGGTGCGGGCGGGCGGCGGCGAAGACGGCGAGGGGGTCTTCGCCGTGGAGCAGGGCGCCGAAGATGTGGGCGATGTTCTCGCGCACGACGATCTTCGGCGGCAGCCAGGCGAGGACGCGGGGGCCGAGGTCGTAGACGAGGACCCTGAGGTCGGCGATGTCGCTCGGCGACATCGCCTGCTTGCGGGCGCAGAAGGAGAGGAGGAGCTCACGGGCCGCGCCGAGGAGGTCGTCGCCGAGGTCGAGGAGCTTGAAGGTGACGCGCTCCTTCGGGAGGCGGAAGTTCGTCAGCAGGGAGGGCTTGAAGAACGGCGAGCGTGGGTCGACGTGGTGCTCGCAGACGGGGCAGGCGCTGTAGTTCGAGCCGTCGAAGCAGTGGTCGCAGACGACGTGGTGGCAGGGGCTGAGGACGTGGGTCGTGCCGACGCGGCGGCAAAAGAGGCAAGGCTGGGCCTCGGCCTGGAAGTAGTGGCAGAGCACCTTGCGGACGTAGAGTTCGAAGGTGTCCTTGGGGATATCCTCGGGGAAGCGCCGGAAGAGCGGGGTGTGCTTGCGGCCGCCGCCGACCTGGGCGGCGAGGGACTCGGCGAGGGTGAGGACGAGGAGGCCGAGGTCTCCGCTGGGGAGCCCTGCGAGCGCGGCCTGCAGGCGCCACGAGGCGGCGTAGCCGACCTGTGCAAGCTCGAGCGCGGCGGCCTGGAGCTCGCGCTCGGGGGCGCGGGGGCCGGACGTCCCCGCGGCGAGGAACACGAGCCCGTGACGGCGGAGGAGCACGTCGCGGGTGGCGGCGAAGGCGGGGGTCATGAGCGCCGCGGGGGAGAGGGTGGAGGTAAGCGTCCGAGCTGAGCGACCAAAGCTGGTGAGAAGGAAGCCCGGACTAAGCCTCCGCGTCCCAGTAAAACCTGCGCGCTTGAGGGTGTCAAGGCGCGGCCGCACCGAGGCCGCGGAACCCCGAGGTGAAGCGCGGAGCGACCAAAGTGAAGGTGAAGATGAAGAGAAAAGCAGGAAAGACAAGAGCAGGAAAGGCAAGCGCAGGAAGGACGAGAGCAGGACAGGAGCAGGAAGGACAGGACGAGCGAGACGAGCAAAAGGAGCAGGAAGGACAAGACGAGCGAGACGAGGCAAAGACGAGACGAAGCGAGACGAGCGGGGCGAGTACGCCCCGGGACGAAGTGTCCGAGGAGCTCCGGGACGGCCGCCGGAGGGCGCCGGTGGAAGATCTGGACGGGCCGCGAACTGAACATCGGTCGGCGCTCCGCGGTGAGGACTCCCATGGGGGTGGTGCCCCCAGGGGGTCTCCTCACTCTTCCCGGGGGCTCGGGTGGACTTGCGCGGGCGCGCGGGGTCAGGCAAGGATGGTCTCATGCTCACTCCCCGCCTGACTTGCATCGTCTCTCTGACCATCCCCTCGCTGCTGCTGTTCGCGTGCGGAGACGACAAGGGACGCGGCGACTCGATGTCTGGGACCGCGACCGGGATCGCCAGTCTCTCGACCATCGGGAGCGGCCCCTCGAGCGGCGAGGGCAGCGGGGGCACCGAGGGGAGCGGCAGCGAAGGGGTGACGAGCGGCCCGACCTCGACGACGATGGGGATGACGAACGGGATGACCTCGAACGGGCCCGGCGGCCCGAAGTTCGACCTCGGGGTGGTGCCAGACGGGGGCATGGCGTGCGGCGGCGGCGGGATGATCGACAACAGCTACATCTGGATCCCCTCGACGAGCGACGGGTGGGTGTCGAAGATCAACACGCGCACGATGGTCGAGGAGGCGCGCTACCTGACCGGCCCGAGCGGCGGCACCGAGAGCGTGTCGCGCACGGCGGTGTCAGGCGACGGCCGCTTCGTCGTGATCAACGCGCGCGGCACCGGTCGTTCGACGGCGGTCGCGGCCAACGTCGCCGACTGTAAGGACACCAACGCCGACGGGATGATCACGACCTCGAGCGGCCCCGGCGACGTGAAGCCCTGGGGCGGCGACGAGTGCGTGCTGTGGACGTTGGTCCACCCGACCTGGGACTCGAGCTACACCCACGGCCCGCGCGGGATCACCTGGACGCTCGGCACCTTCGACGAGACGCTGTGCGGCTTCG
>CAZMML010000468.1:0-4060 GCA_964567335.1 uncultured Nannocystis sp.
TAGCGCGGCGGATCGAGCTCGCCGCGCTCGATCCGCCCCAGGGCGTCGAGCGCAGCGGCCGTCTCGGCGCTCCGCAGGCTCGGCCCCTCGCCGACCCCGAGCGCGATCACCTGACCGTCGGGACAGACAACCTCTGCCCGCACCCTGCGGGGATCCCGTGCGCTGCCTCCCTCGGCCACATAGACCGGCGCGCGTCGCCACCGCGCCTGCGCCCACTCCTGAAGCCGCGACTTCGCCGGCACCCCGTCGCCCTCCGCGAGCACGTCGAACCGCGGCCCGAGCAGCGCGCGGAACACCCCGGCGCCGGCCGCCAGGGGATCGACGTCCGCCGCGCGCGCGTCCAGATAGGCCGCCGCGAGCACCGCCTCCGCCGCGTCCGCGAGCGTCCCCTCGTGCTCGCGCAAGGCCTGGCTCTTGTGCGCCACCCAGAGCAGCGGGCCGAGGCCGACCCGGCGCGCCGCCTCCGCCAGCGCGGGGGTCGAGACCAGGGCGGCGCGGAGCCGCGTGAGCGCCCCCTCGGGGAGTCCGGGGAAGCGGCGCCACAGCGCCTCGGTGGCGACCAGGTAGAGCACCGCGTCGCCGAAGAACTCGAGCCGACCGTTGTGCGGCCAGCCCGATCGCGCATGTTCGTGGGTCCAGGTCGGATGGGTCAGGGCGACGCGGAGCAGCGCCGGCCGCGCGAAGACCCGGCCCAGGCGCTCCTGCAGCGGCTCCAGACGCGCCTGGTTCTCGCGCCAGGTCAGCGAGTCGGGGTGGTCCGGCAGGTCGCCGAGGTCGCTCACGGCGCCTCCGCGATCCAGCCGCCGCCGAGCACCCGCTCGCCCTCATACACGACCCCGGCCTGGCCCGGCGCGGCGGCGCTGACCGGCGCGGCGAAGCGGACCCGCGCCCGCCCCCCCTCGATCTCGATCACGGCCGGCGTCGGCCGCCCGCGGTGGCGGATCTGCACCGCAGCCTCCAGCGTCGCGCGCTCGGGGATCTCCGCGAGGCGGCGGAAGTCGTGCAGCTCGATCGTCCGGCGCTCGAGCGCCGCCGCGTCGCCGACCACCACTTCTCGCCGCTCCGGCAGCACCCGCAGCACGTAGCGCGGCGCAGTCCCGGCGATCTTCAGCCCGCGGCGTTGGCCGATCGTCACCCGGTGGATCCCCGCGTGCTGCCCGATCTGCGCGCCCGACGCGTCGACCACCGCGCCCGGCGCGAGCCCCTCGAGCGGGAGACCGAGCGCACGCGCGGTCGCCTCGACGACCTCGCCGCGCTCGCGCCCGCCGACGAAGCAGAGCTCCTGGCTGTCCGGCGTGTCGGCGCTCGGCAGCCCGAGCGCGCGCGCCTTCTCGCGGACCTGCTCCTTGTGCCAGGTCCCGAGCGGGAAGAGCACCCCCGCGAGCAGCTCCGGCGCGACCGCGAAGAGGAAGTAGCTCTGGTCCTTCGCCTCGTCGACCGCGCGCAGCAGCGCCGACCCTTCGCGCCGCGCGTAGTGCCCGGTCGCCAGCGCGGCCGCCCCGAGCGCCCGCGCCCGCGCGAGCAGGGGCCCGAACTTCACGTGCTCGTTGCAGCGGACGCAGGGGTTCGGCGTGTGGCCGGCCGCGTACTCGCGGGCGAAGTCCTCGATCACCGCCGCTTCGAAGCGCCGCGTCTCGTCGACGGTGTAGTGGGGGATCCCGAGGAGCGCGCAGACGTCGCGCGCCTGGTCGATCTCCGCCGGCGAGCAGCAGGTCCCGCCGCGCCCCTGCGTCGGGTGCCCGCTCGCGTCGTAGAGGCGCATCGTCAGGCCGACGACCTCGTGCCCCGCCTCGACGAGCAGCGCCGCCGCGACGGATGAGTCGACCCCCCCGGACATCGCGCACACGATCCTCATGGCTCCACCGCCCTCCAGTCGCCGCCGACCTCCGCCCCCCGCACGCGCTCGATCGCCTCCGGCAGCGCGGTCAGCAGCGCGTCGATGTCCTCGACGCGGGTGTCCTGGCCGACCGAGATCCGGAGCGCCGAGCGGGCGTCCGCCTCGGAGAGCCCGAGCGCGCGCAGCACCGGGGAGGGCTCCGGGCTCCCCGAGCTGCACGCGGCGCCGCTCGACACCGCGAAGCCCGCGAGGTCGAGCACGATCACGAGGAGCTGCCCGTCGCACCCGCGGAACCCGGCGCTGACGGTCGTCTCGACGCTCCGCTCGAGATCCCCGTGGAGCGTCACTCCGGACATGGCTGAAAGGCCAGCACGGAGCCGCTCGACCAGCGCCCGCGCGTGCGCGCGGCGGACCGGCAGCTCCTCGGCCGCGAGCCCCGCCGCCGCGCCGAAGCCGGCGACGCTGGCGACCGGCTCCGTGCCGGGGCGGCGGCCGCGCTCCTGCGCGCCGCCATAGAAGATCGCTTGCAGCGGCAAGCGTCGGCGGTGGATCAGCGCCCCCACCCCCTTCGGACCGTAGATCTTGTGGCTGCTGACGCTCAGGAGATCCACGTCCCACGCGCGAAAGTCGATCGGCAGCTTGCCGAAGGCTTGCACCGCGTCGCAGTGGAAGAGCACCTCCGGCGCGCGCTCGCGCGCCGCCCGGACGAGCGCTGGGATGTCGTAGGCGTTGCCGAGCACGTGATTTGCGGCGGCGAGCGAGATAACTCCGACCTGAGGGTCCCCCTCAAGCGCCGCCGCCAGCGCGGCCGGCTCGATCCGCCCGCGCCCGTCCACCGGGATCCAGGCCAGCGCGTGCCCCTCCGCGGCGAGGCGCTGCGCGGCCCCCAGGACCGCCGGGTGCTCGAGCGGCGAGGTCAAGACCCCCGCCGGTCTCCCCGCCGCCCGCAGCGCCCGGGCCGCGCCCAGGAGCGCCAGGTTGTCGGCCTCGGTGCCGCCGGAGGTGAAGGTCACTTCGAGCGGCTCGGCGCCGACGGCCCGCGCGACCGCCCGACGCGCCTGCTCGAGCACCGCGCGGGCGCGCTGCCCCGGGCCGTGAATGCTCGCGGGGTTCCCCTGCAAGAGGGGATCCGACAAGGTCCTGACGATGACGTCTCGCGCGCGGGGGTCCAGCGGCGTGGACGCGTTGTGGTCGAGGTAGCGCACCGACGACTCGCTATAGCACGGGCCCCGCGCAGAGCGCCCCCTCATGGCCGTTGACGCGGGGGTCCGGGCGTTGAATCATCGGGGCGCGTGAGCCTCCTCGGGACCATGATGGTGAGAGCGGGCCTGCTCTCGGACGAACAGCTCGCCAGCGTCCAGGGCACGTCGGCCGAGCGCAAGCTGTCCTTCATCGAAGCGCTGCTGGCCCACGGCTTCGCCGACGAGGACAGCGTCGTCGCGTTCCTCCACAGCAAGCTGATGATCCCCAAGGTCGGCGCCGCCGTGCTTGACCAGGTCGACCGCGGCGCGCTCTCGAGGATCCCGGGCGAGCTCGCGGCGCGCCACGCCGTGCTCCCGATCTCGAGCGACGAGACCGGGAACCTCACCCTGGCGATGGTCGACCCCACCGACATGAAGGCGGTCGACGCGATTTCGACGCAGACGGGCGCCTACCTGGTCCGCGCCGTGGCCCCGCTCCGCATCATCCGCGCCGCGATCGCCCGCCACTACGGGATCGAGCCGCCGATGCTCCCGGCGCTCTACAAGCCCGCGACCGCGCCGGTCACGACCCCGCCCGCGCCCGCCTTGATCCCCCCGCCCGACCTCGCGTTGCCTGTCCCGAGCGCCAGCCCGACCACCAGCGCGCCCGCGGTGGTCGTGGCCCCGCCGGTCGTGGCCCCGCCGGTCGTCGCCCCGCCGGTCGTCGCCCCGCCGGTCGTCGCAGCGCCGGTCGTCGCGGCGCCGGTCGTCACGGCGCCGGTCGTCACGGCGCCGGTCGTCGCCCCGCCGGTCGTCGCGGCGCCGACCCTCGCCCCTCCCGTCGTCGCGGCGCCGACCCTCGCCCCCCCCGTTGCGTCCACGCCGGCGGCCCCCGCCACCAGGCCCTTGAACCCCCCGGTGGTCGGACCCGCCCGCGCGCCGGCAGCGCCACCGACGGTCGGCCCCCCCGCAGCGAGCGCGGCGGTTCCACCTGTCCCCACGGTCAGCACCCCGGTCGCCGCGCCTGTCCCCACGGTCAGCG
>CAZMML010000469.1:0-4054 GCA_964567335.1 uncultured Nannocystis sp.
CGCTGCAAGGACCCGAACGCGGTCCGCGACTACGCGCCCTCGCTCGGAGACCGCGACGGTGACGGCTACGACGACAAGGCCGACAAGTGCCCGGACGACCCGGAGGACTTCGACAGCTTCGAGGACGACGACGGCTGCCCGGACAAGGACAACGACAAGGACAACGTCCTCGACGCGGCCGAGTTCAAGGATGGGCGTTGGACCAACAACGACAAGAAGACCGAGAACGGGCGCGAGATCGACTGCCGCAACGAGCCTGAGGACGTCGACCAGTTCGAGGACGAGGACGGCTGCCCGGACCCGGACAACGACCGCGACACGCTGCTCGACACGGTCGACAAGTGCCCGAACGACCCGGAGGACTTCGACGCCTTCGAGGACGAGGACGGCTGCCCGGACAAGGACAACGACGGCGACAAGGTGCTCGACGCGGCGGAGCTGAACCGCAACCCCGACGGCACCTACACGTGGACCAACAACGACCGGATGACCGAGAACGGCGTCGAGGTCGACTGCCGCAACCGTCCCGAGGACTTCGACGGCGACAAGGACGAGGACGGCTGCCCCGACCTCCTCAAGATCGACAACTGCCAGATCAAGCTCAGCGACAAGATCTACTTCAAGTTCAACAAGTGGGACATCGACCCGAAGAGCTTCAAGGTGCTCGACGAGGTCAAGGACACGCTCAACGCGGCCCCCGACATCAAGATCTGGATCGAGGGCCACACCGACAGCAAGGGCTCGGACAAGTACAACAAGAAGCTGTCGCAGAACCGCGTCAACAGCGTCCGGGACTACCTCGTCAAGGTCGGCATCGCGGGCGATCGCCTCGAGCCGGTCGGCTGGGGCGAGGAGAAGCCGATCGACAGCAACAAGACCGCCGAGGGGCGCGCGAACAACCGCCGCGTCGAGTTCAACCTCAAGGACTGCAAGAAGACCATCCAGTGAGCGGGCTGGTCGCCCTCGCAACCCGAACCCGAGCGCCGGCGCCCAGCCGGCGTTCGGCTGACAGAGACCGGAGACCATCGTGCGCACGCGAACCCTCCCTCGTGTCTGGCTAGGCGCCCTCCTGGGCGGGTTGATTGGGCTGTCCTCTGGGACAGCTTGGGCGGACGGTCGAGATGATCTGAAGGCCGCGTACAACAAGGCCTTGGGGCAGTACAACAACCTCGAGCTGGACCAAGCGCTGGGGGCGCTGGACCAGGCGCTCTCGGGCGCCGCCGCCGACGACCCGGCGACCGCGCCGCTGCGGATGTTGCGGGCGGTGATCATCTTCAGCAACACGGGCAAGAAGGACCAGACCACCGCGGCCTTCGTCGAGGCGGTCAAGGCGGACTACTACGTCGCGTTGCCCGCGGACATGCGCTCGCCGGACCTGCAGAAGCTGCTCGACAAGGCGCGCGCGACGGCCGGGGTGTCCCCGCCCTCGGAGGCGCTGAGGCACAGCACGCCCAGCACGAGCGCGTGTGGTCAGGACCTCAACTTCGAGGCGCTCACCTCGGGCGTGCCGGACGGGGGTCAGGTCGCGCTGTACTGGCGCTCCGAGGCGGACAAGGGCGAGTTCCGCACGGTGACGATGGACGCCTTCGGGAGCATCGCGACGGCGGTGGTGACGGCGGCGGACCACGGGGACAAGTCGGTCCAGTACTTCATCTACGTGTTCGACAGCGCCAACAAGCCGCTGGCGAACAAGGGTGACCAAGAGAACCCGATGACGGCGTCGGTGACCTGCGTGAAGGACGAGCCGAAGCCGAAGGAGCCCGAGCCGCCGCCGAAGCCGAAGCACACGCTGCCGCGGGTGTTCATCAACCTGGGGGTGGGTACGGGCTTCGGCATCGCCCGCGGCGTCGCCGACCAGAGCTACAGCCAGTACACGCCGGGCGGAAGCTTCAACTACGGGCTGAAGGAGTTCGCCTGCGCGCTCACCCGGTGGAGCAGCGGCAACAGCGACCTCCCGAGCGACCCGATCAACTACCAGGCGACGATGGGCGGCACCGTGATGCAGTACGGAGGCGCGCCCTACACCGTCGACCAGTTGGCGATGAACTACAACGCGGGCGAGTGCGCGGCGCACCACGCGGTGAGCACCGGCTTCGCCTCGGCGCCCTTCCACATCGCGCCCGAGATCGGCGGGCGGATCGGCAAGCGGATCGTGCTCTCGGGCTTCGTCCGGATCCAGGCGGTCACTGGTTCGAAGGTGTTCCGCGACGACCCGGACGCCTCGCTCGCCACGTCCTACGGCGGCGACGTGACGAACCTGAACCCGCCCGGGACCCGGAGCAAGCCCGGCGCGACGATCGCGGGCGGCCTGAAGATCCGCTACTTCCTCGGCTCCGAGGAGCGGAAGTTCCGCCTCTTCGTCGGCGGCTTCGTCGGCGGCGGCTTCTCTCGGCTGCGCGTCCCGATGGGCTTCGCCAACGACCGTAACGGCAACAGCGTGCCGGACGACAAGGAGGTCGCGTTCGACGCCAGCAGCGGCGCGTGCGTGGCCGTCTGGCCCTACAAGTACGACTGCAGCAACCCTAACTCGGCCGAGAGCCAGGCGGCGGTCCAGGCGGCTGCTCAGGTGGCGACCAACGCGAGCAAGTCCCCGCGGATCGACACGGTTCGGATCGGCGGCGGCATGCTCGGGGCCGTGTTCGGGTTCAACTACCAGGTCGTGAAGAACTTCGCGCTCTTCGGCGAGCTTCAGGTCGGGGTGTGGTTCCCGAAGACGACGAGTCTTCTGATCGACCTGACCCTCGGCCCGGCGATCACGTTCTGAGGAGCGGATCGGCGAGGGCGAGGGCGGCGAGCGCGGCGCTCACGAGCGTCGCGCCGTAGAGGAGCAGCGCGAGCTGCGAGGACCGGGACGTCACCCAGCGTAGCGCCGCGTTCTCCTCGATGTCGGCGATCCTGAGCAGGACCCCGCGCAGCTCGCCGCCCTGCTCCGCGGCATGGACCGCGCGGGTGAAGGCGCGCGGCAGGGCTGGGTCGGCCATCGCCTCGCCGATCGCGACGCCCTGCGCGAGGCCGTCGCGTGCGCGCAAGAAGACCTCGCTCAGCCGGTTGTCGTCGGCCTCCCAGGCGGCGAGCTCGAGCGCCTGAGGGCGGGGGAGCCCGGCCGTCAGCGCGGCTGCGAGGGCGCGCGCGAAGCGGGCGAGCGCGAGACGTCGCAGCCGCTCGGCGAGCGCGGGCGGGGACCATATCCGACGCGAGCGCCGCAGGGCGATCGCGCCGCCGACGGCGGCGAGGGCGAGGGCGGCGGCGGTGATCGATGTCCCCAGAGACAGGTAGGGCGCGAGCGAGAAGACGGCGCGGGCGGGCCCCGACGTGTCGAGCGAGAGGCGCTCGTAGAGGGCGCGCAGCCCGGGCGCGAGGATCGAGGAGAGGAGCGCGAGCCATCCGAGCGAGACGGCGGCGGCGGCGAGGACCTGGAGGAGCGCGCGTCGCAGCTGGGTGTGGATCTGGCTCGCGCGATCGAGGAGGTCGATGAGGGCGTCGAGGGTCTCGTCGATCGTGCCGCGCAGGTCGGCGTGCGCGAGGGCGCGGGCCCCGAGGCTGCCCAGGACGGCGGAGTGGCGGCTGAAGGCGTCTCCGAGGGCGACGCCCGAGTCGACCGAGAGCTTGATCGCACGCAGCGCTCGCGCGAGCGGACCGCGGCGCCGTGCGCTGACGAGCTCGAGGACCTCGGAGCTGCTGAGCCCGGCGCCGCGGAGGACGAGGAGGTCTCGCAAGGCGGCGGCGAGCTGTCCCGGGGCGACGCCGGGGGCGGGCCGGGGCAGGGTGCGCAGGGAGCGAGGCATCACGCGCGTGACGCGGAGGCCCTGGCGTCGGAGCGTCGACACGACCTCGACCTCAGAGGCGGCGGCGAGCTCGCCGTTCCGGGTCTCGTCGAGGGTTGTTCGGGCCTCCCAGGCGAAGAGCGGCACGGGGTCCTCCCTCAGTCGGCGGTGGCGCGCATGACCTCGTCGAAGGAGGTCGTGCCGTCGACGACGCGCAGGAGGCCCGCGGCGCGGAGCGGGCGCATGCCGAGGCGGGTCGCCTCCGCCTTGAGCTCAGGGACGCTGGCACC
>CAZMML010000470.1:0-4053 GCA_964567335.1 uncultured Nannocystis sp.
GAGGATCCGGCCGCCGCGGCCCGAGCCCATGACGGAGGCGAGGTCGACGCCGGAGCGGGCGGCCTCGGCGCGGGCGGCCGGCATCGCGGGAGCCTGGGCGGGCGCGGGGGCCTGGGCGGGCGCGGGGGACGTGACCGAAGGGGCAGGTGCGGCGGTCTGGGCGTCGGCGAGCGAGCCGATGACCTGGCCGATCTTCACGGTCGCGCCCTGGGGGGTCTCGATCGCGGCGAGCGTGCCGGCGGCGGGAGCGCGGACCTCGACGGTGATCTTGTCGGTCTCGATCTCGACGAGGGGCTGGTCGACGGCGACGCGGTCGCCGACGGCGGAGAGCCAGCGGGCGATGACGCCCTCCGTGATCGACTCGCCGAGGGGAGGGACAACGATCTGGGTGGTCATGCGGGCTCCGGTCAGGTCAGGTGGGCGAAGGCTTCCTCGAGCATCAGCCTGCGCTCGTAGGCGTGGCTGTCGGGCGAGCCGGTGGCGGGGCTGGCGCTGGGGACGCGGCCGACGTAGCGCGGCGCGGGGCCGCTGAGCTCGGCGAGCCGGGGGGCGACGAAGGTCCAGGCGCCGTAGTTGTGGGGCTCCTCCTGCACCCACAGGCGCTCGCGGGCGCCGGGGTAGCGCGCGAGCGCTGCGGCGAGCTGCGCGGCGGGGAAGGGGTAGAGCTGTTCGACGCGGATGAGGGCGACGCGACCCTCCTTGCGTAGCTCCCGCTCGTCGGCGAGGTCGTAGTAGATCTTGCCGGCGCTGAGCATCACGCGGGTGACGCGGGCGGGGTCGGCGGTAGGGTCGTCGATGACGCGGTGGAAGGCGCCGGCTTCGAAGTCGGCGCGCGGCGAGAAGGAGGGCCGCGCGCGCAGGAGGCTCTTCGGCGACATCAGGATCAGCGGCTTGCGCCAGGGCCGGAGCACCTGGCGCCGGAGCGCGTGGAAGAGCTGCGCGGGGGTGGTGAGGTTGCAGACCTGGATGTTGTCCTCGGCGCAGAGCTGCAGGAAGCGCTCGAGGCGGGCGCTCGAGTGCTCGGGCCCCTGGCCCTCGTAGCCGTGCGGGAGCATCAGGACGAGGCCGCTGAGGCGGTTCCACTTGTCCTCGCTGGCGGAGATGAAGTTGTCGATGATGATCTGGGCGCCGTTGGCGAAGTCGCCGAACTGGGCCTCCCAGATCACCAGCGACTCGGGCGAGCAGATGCTGTAGCCGAACTCGAAGCCGAGCACGCCGTACTCGGAGAGCGGGCTGTTGAAGATCTCAAAGCGCCCCTGCTCCTCGGCGATCTCCGCGAGCGGCGACCACTTGGCGCCGGTGCGGGCGTCGGTGTAGACGGCGTGGCGGTGGCTGAAGGTGCCGCGGTGGACGTCCTGGCCGCTGAAGCGGACGCGGTTGCCGCGGGCGAGGACGCTGGCGTAGGCGAGCAGCTCGGCGGCCTGCCAGCTCAGCGGGGCTGACCCTGCGTACATGTCCTTCAAGTCGCCGATCAGCCGCGGCAGCTTGGCGTGGAGCTGGAAGCCCTCGGGGACGCGGGTGATCCGGGCGGCGAGGGCGTCGAGCTCGCCGGCGGCGAGCGCGGTCGGGACCTCCGCGGTGCGCTCGTCGGGGCCGCCGCGGTAGGCGTTCCAGACCCCGTGCATCGGCCGCAGCCGCGGCTTGCGGGCGCCCTCGCCGCGGGCCTCGGCGAGCGCGGCCTCGAACTCGCGCAGCCAGTCGGCGTCGATCGCGTCGGCCTCCGCGCGGTTCAGGGTGCCGCGGGCGAGGAGCTCGCGCTGGTAGAGCTCGCGCACCGAGGGGTGGCGCTTTATCTCGGCGTACATCACCGGCTGGGTGAAGGTCGGGTCGTCGGCCTCGTTGTGGCCGAAGCGGCGGTAGCAGACGAGGTCGATGATGACGTCGACGCCGAAGCGCTGGCGGAAGCCGGCGGCGAGGCGCGCGACCCACAGGACCGCCTCGACGTCGTCGCCGTTGACGTGGAAGACGGGGACGTCGAGCATGCGCGCGATCGAGGTCGCGTAGGGGGTCGAGCGCGACTCCTCGGGGTCGGTGGTGAAGCCGACCTGGTTGTTGATCACGACGCGGATCGAGCCGCCGGTGCGGTAGCCGGGGAGCTGCGAGAGGTTGAGGGTCTCCGGGACGACGCCCTGGCCGACGAAGGCGGCGTCGCCGTGGAGCGTGATCCCCATGACCCGGCGGCCCTCGCGGTCTCCGAGCGCGTCCTGCTTGCCGCGCACGCGGCCGGCGATGACCGGGGTGATCGCCTCGAGGTGGCTCGGGTTGAAGGCCAGCGCGAGGTACATGTCGTGGCCGCGGGCGGTCTTGTACTCGCGGTAGTGGCCGAGGTGGTACTTGACGTCGCCGGCGCCGAGGAGCTCCTGCGGGTCGTTGGACTTCTCGAACTCGGAGAAGACCTCGGCGAAGGGCTTGCCCATCACGCTCATGAGTACGGCGAGGCGGCCGCGGTGGGCCATGCCGATGCAGACCTCGCCGACGCCGAGCTCGGCCGACTCCTCGATCAGGCAGTCGAGCAGGGCGATCATCGCCTCTGCGCCGGCGACCGAGAAGCGCTTGGCGCCGAGGAACTTGGTGTGGAGGAACTTGTCGACGTCCTCGACGCCGGCGAGCTGCCGCAGGACCCGGCGCTGCTCCGCGGGCGCCGGCACGACGCGGTTCTCGTTGGCCTCCATGCGGGCCTGCAGCCAGGTGCGCTGCTCGAGGTCGTGGAGGTGCCAGTACTCGACGCCGACGCTGCCGCAGTAGGTCTTCTGGAGCTTGGCGAGGATCTGGCGCAGGCTGGCGCGTCGCCCCGGCATCAGCATCGCGGGGTCGAACTCGCGGTCCATGTGCTCGGGTCCGAGGTCGAAGTAGGCGGGGTCGAGGCCGCGAGCGGCGCTGCCGCGCGGGCGCCCGAGCGGGTCGATCGCAGCGGCGGCGTGGCCCTGCAGGCGGTAGTGCTCGATCAGCTTGTCGACCCGGCTCTGCAGGTAGAGCTGCTCGGCCTCGCCGCTGTCGACCCGCAGCGCCGCCGGGGCCGCGCCGCCGCCGCCCTCGAGGTCGCGCAGGACGGGGAGCCACTGCGGATCGACCGAGCTCGGGTCCTGCTGGTAGGCCTCGTAGAGCGCCTCGAGGAACGCGAGGTTGTGCCCGCTGAGCGTCGACTCGATGTCCATGGTTCGCGCCGCAGTCTACTCGCCCCGGCGCTGCCGACAAAGCTCGCGCGCCCAGGGTGCGGCGCGGCGACGGCCGCGGATCTCGCCGCGCCGCGGGCTGACCACGGGCGAATGCGCGAATGGCGCACGCGCGCCACAGGAGGCTTGCCGCGCAGACTTGGGGGCACCGGTCGCGGCCGCGCGGGGCGGCCTGCTGCGGGCCGCGCCCACACCTGCGCCCTTTTCCTCGCGCCTTTTCCGGCGCTTTGTGTCAACCTTCGCCCACGATGAGCTCGAAGGCAAACCTCGACGTCCTCACCCGCCAGGTGGCGTACTCCGGCGAAGGCATCTCGGTCAAGTCGCTCGAGACCGAGATCCAGAAGGAGCGGACGATCCAGGACAACAAGGTCGAGGAGCTCCAGGGGCTGCGGGAGCGGAACGTCGAGATCCAGGGGGCGATGGCGGAGGAGCTCAAGAAGCTGCGCAAGTTCAGCGACTACCTCAACGGCACGGCGACCAAGGCGGGCTTCTGGGCGGGCTTCAAGGAGATCCTCAGCTACATCCCGGGGCTCGGATCGCTGGCGCTGAGCCAGCGCTCGATCGAGGAGCTGCTCAAGCAGCAGTACCAGATCTCGGCCCGCCGGGTGAAAGAGGCCGCGGAGTACGTCGACACGCTCAAGCAGAGCGAGCAGGACCTGTACAAGGAGATCGACCGGATCAACGTCAAGATCGTGGAGATGGCGAAGAACGAGCGCGAGGCGCTGAACTACGTGCTCGAGCTCAAGCAGCTCCTCGAGCAGCTCAAGTCCGAGGAGCAGACGGTCGAGGCCGGCAGCGTCGAGCAGCGCGACATCCAGGCCAACGCGGACAAGGTCCACGCCAAGCTCGCCGAGCACTCGAGCAACGTCCAGCTCTACGG
>CAZMML010000471.1:0-4045 GCA_964567335.1 uncultured Nannocystis sp.
CCGCTGGCCGGCACCGGCGACACCAGCACCAGCCGGCGCAGCGCCTGCGGCCGCTCGAGCGCGACCCGCTGCGCGATCGCCCCGCCCTTCGAGTGCCCGACCAGCACCAGCCCGCGCAGCCCGAGCGCGTCGATCAGCGCCACCACGTCGCCGACGTCGTCCGCCAGCGCGTAGCCCTCCCGCGGCTTCGAACTCCAGCCCGTGCCGCGCAGGTCCGGCACCAGCACCCCGCCCGCGTGCGCCGGCCAGCGCTCCAGCACCGGATCCCACACCGCGCCGGGGACCGCCCAGCCGTGCAAGAGGAGCGTCGTCGGCGCGCCCGCGCCGCCCTCGCGCACCCGCAGGCGGATCCCGCTCGGCAAAGTGATCGTACGGCTCGTCAGCTCCATGGCACCTCTCACGATCCACTCTACCACTCCACCGAACCCGACATAGTGTCGCCCCGAGCCTCCAGGCGCGGCCGCGCGGCCCCACCTCTCCCCCGACCAGCCTGGCCCTGCTCGTCCACGGGACCAGACTGCTGGTGAGCTCGGAGCGGATCGATGAAGCCGGCGCCTTGACCCCCCGCCGCGCGCACGGCAGGCTCGTCCGATGCCCTCGATCGTGCCCCCGCGCGGCGGACTCGCGCTCGCCCTCGTCCTCTTCCCCGCCGCCTGCGGCGACAGCGGACGCACGACGGCCGGCGTCAGCGACTCCCTCGGCACCTCGGCGACCTCCACCCTGGGCCCGACCACGTCCGGAGGGACCACCGCCGACACCGTCAGCGGCGGCAGCGGCAGCGCCGCCTCCAGCACCCTCACCGGCGAGCCGGTCACCGGCACCGTCGGCGAGACCACCACGTCCGACGGCGCCACGACGCTCGGCGAGACCACGAGCACCACCCGAGGCACCACCGGCGGCACCACCGGCTCGAGCGGCTGCGACGTCGCCGACGTGCCGGACACCCTCGCGTTCACCTACAGCAAGTCGATCGACCTCGCGCCGATCGACACGATCCAGGCCTCCTTCTACAACCAGGACGCCCAGGAGATCGTCTTCTTCTCCTACTTCGGCCAGGGTCGCCGCTACAGCCTCGACGGCCAGCCGCTCGGGGACGTCATGGCCCCGCCCGAGGCCCTCCCCAACCTCGACGGGGCCAGCTTCGACCAGATCAAGCGCGTCGGCATGCTGATCAACCAGAACTGCGCCGTGGTCGACGTCAACCCGGTCACCATGGAGACGCTCGCGGTCATCCAGCTCGACAAGGCGAAGTTCGGCCTCAACACCTGCGCCGGCGTGGCGATCGGCGTCGACGGGAGCATGTACGTCACCAGCTACTTCACCGACGAGATCGTCGTCATGACGCGCGACGGCCAGACCGAGCTCGGCCGGATCGACCTCGCCGCCGCCTCCCTCCCGCGACCGGACGGGATCAGCCTGATCGCCGGCAGCGACAACTTCCTCGTCCTCAGCACCACCATGATCCAGTCGGGGATCCTCTCCCCGCAGGGCGACGTCGTCGTCGGTCCGGCCCCGACGGGCCAGGACGTGCCGCCCTTGATCGGCGGCAACATCACCAACCCCGACGCGGTCCTCACCGTCTGCGGCAACGGCCACGCCTGGCTCTGCGACGAATACGGCACCCAGTGCCACGACTATGTCCCGATGGACGGCGACAAGGACGCCTGCGCCTGCACGATCCCCCAGTGAACCCCGGGCGAGGAGCCCGGAGCCGCCGGCCTCAGCGCCGCGGGGCGTCGCGGTACTGCTGCCAGCGGAGCAGCATCTCGGGGTCGTCGTAGCCGTCCGGGACGAGGTTGAGGGCGACCGACTGCATGCGGAAGGCCTCGGCGACGGCGCCGCGGCGGTAGAGCACGAGCGCGAGCGTGTCGAAGCACTCGAAGCAGCGGAAGTCGGCCTGGACGGCGCGGAGCGCCAGCTGCTGCGCCTCCGCGAGGCGCGGACCGCGGGCGAGGTGGCGGGCGATCGCGTTGAGGCTCGCGGCGGTCGTGGCGTGCGCGAGCATCTTCGGGACCAGCGCCTCGACGCGCGGGAGCGCCTCCGGCGAGCGCTCGGCGCGCGCGCTGAGGAGCGTGAAGCGGTCGAGGAGGCTGCGCTCGTCGTTGGGGTCGCGGGCGAGGGCGACGCGGAGGTGCTCCTCCGCGTCGCCCTCGCGGCCCTCCCGCAGGGCCACGCGCGCCTCCCAGCGAGGCGTCGCGGGCGAGCCCGGGGCGAGGAGCTTCGCGGCGGCGAGGTCGGCACGCACCGCCGCGAGGTTCTCCGGGGTCCACGGCCGGATCGCCGCCCACAGCAGGCGGACCGCGTCCGGCGACATCGCGGACACGGCCGGATCGTCGCCCGCGCTGGGGTCGACTTCGTAGGGGGCGCGCAGGACGGTCGTCTCGCGCCGCATGTAGAAGGCCTGGAGGCTGCTGTCGAGCGCGGCGAAGCTCACCTCGCCGAAGTGCTCGCTCCACGCCGCCTGCGGGTCGGCGCCGCCGCCGAGCGCCAGGAGGTAGCGGTCGAAGCGCGGCGCGTAGCCCTCAGGAGAGTTCTTGAGGACATGCACCAAAGACCACGCCGACATGTAGCTGAGGTGGATCCGGCGCCCCTCTTCGAGGCGCTGGCCGAACTCGACGCTGCGGTAGGTGAAGTCCGCCCGGTCACCGCGGGCGAGCTGCTCGGCGGAGAGGAAGCGCCCGGTCGGCGCCCACGAGATGACGCCCCAGCGCGGATCTTCCTTGGAGTCCCACAGCATCCCCGGGCGCATGCGGCGGTCCGGCATCTCCCGCCCGAGCACGACCTTGCCGTCCTTGACGGTCATCGTCGAGTAGTAGCAGGCGAGGCCCTCGTGGACCCACGTCGGGGCGCCCGGGAAGTAGAAGTGGACGAAGCGGTGGGTCAGCTCGTGCTGGAAGGTCTGCCTGGAGTCGTCGGTGAGGTCGCGGTCGCCGTAGAGGAAGATGGAGGGTAGGCCCTCCTCCCGCGCGAAGGGGTTATAGAGGCCGCTCGAGAGGCGGCCGAAGAGCGCCCGGTACTCGAAGCGGTCGCGGAACACGACCACCGCCGTGCGCCCCTCGGGCTTGGCCGTGAAGGGGAACGCGACGTCGGTGAAGGTCTTGTAGATCCCCTCGAAGTCGCGCGCGATCGGCTCCGCCTTCGCAGCGGAGAGGTCGGTGTATACGTCGAAGTGCGGCGTGCGCAGCGTGATCCAGGACGGACCCCCCTCGTCGGGCGGCGTGAGGGGCGGATCGAGGGCGCCGCTGCACGCGAGCGTGAGCCCCGCGGTGAGGAGGACGAAGGCACGGACGGAATGCACGGTCTCAACCTCGGATGGCTCGATCTGAGTGTGTCGACGACGCAGGCATCGGATCACCGCTCCTCGCAGCAGCGCGATGGCGACCGATCGCCGATGCAGGTGGTTCGCCTCCGACTGGCCCTTGACGCGCCGTCGAAGGTGCGCGCCGCGGGCGTCCAGGCGGGAGACCCTGCGCGACCGCGCGCCTCCGCGACGCGCACCGCGCTCAGGACCCCGACCTCGCGGTCGGCCCGCCAGGACCCCGCCGACCGCCTCGTGGGCGCCTCCGCGCCTTTCGCCGCGCTGGCCTGCGTCGGCCGCGGACCGAACTCTGTGCTACGCGATCGGACCTCTTGCCCTTGCTCGCCGACCTGCTCCGGGCCCGGCTCGATCCCCTGACGGCCCGCCTCCGCGGACCCGAGATCGACGCGCTCGCGGCACGGCTCCGCGGCAGCACCCTGCTCGAGGCCCTCGCGGCCCTCCCGGACGCCCTCGCCGACCTCCGCCGCGAGCACACCGCCCTCCTCACGAGCCTCGCCGCCCTCACCGCGGAGGCGCTCGCCGCCGTGACCCCCGCCGAGCGTCGGGACTGCCTCGCCCGGGCGATCCGCGCCAGCGTCGCGGACCCGGCCCGCCGCCGCGGAGACCTCCGCGCGCTGCGGCGCTGGCTCGACCTCGACGCCCTCGCCGAGCGCAACGCCGACGCCCGCGATCGCCTCGAGGTCGAGGTCGAGCTCGCCCTGAAGCTCGCCGCCGCCGCGCTGGCCG
>CAZMML010000472.1:0-4029 GCA_964567335.1 uncultured Nannocystis sp.
CGCGAGGGTCATGGGGAACATGCGAGCCAGCCGCCACCGGGCGCCGCGCCTTGCGACCCTCGCCCTCGCCGCGCTGCTCGTCCAGCGCGCGCGCGCCGCCCCGCCCGCCCCCCTGCCCGCTCCGCCAGCGCCCGAAGTTCCTGCCCCAACGGACACCTCTGACGAGCCCGCGCCCGCAGAGACGGCCCCGGCGGGCGAGCTCGAGCCCGCCGGCGAGCTCGGGCCCGTCCCCGACCCCGCGTCCCCGGACCCGGGCCGAGGCGGCCCGGACGACGGCGCCGCTGCCTCCTCCGGCCCGAGCTGTGCCCGCTTCGACAGCGCCGCCGATCCGCTGCGCCTGATCGACGCCGTCCTCGACAACTTCGGCGGCCAGGGCTTCGTCGTGGGCCCGCGCGAGCGGCGGACCAACCTCCGCGGCACCGCCTGCGCCGTCCGGGTCGGCGGCGGCGACCCCGCCTTCTTGCAGTACCAGCTCGAGAAGACCGCCGACGACGGCTACGTGATCGTCGCCGTCCCGACGGGCAAGCGCTCGGTCGAGCTGCTGATCCGGCCGGTGATCGAGAGCGAGGATCGCGGCCTCATCTTCGCCGGTGTCGAGCACGTCCGCCTCGGCGGCACCTACCTGCGCGGCGACGACGGCGTCCGGCTGCGCAAGATCCTCGACCTCGCCCCCGGCAACCTCGTCCCCGCCCTCGTCGCGGCCCAGCTGCAGCAGCTCGGCTACCGCACCGTGTTCGCCGCCGACGGCCCGGGCGAGCTGCTGATCACCGTCGATCCGGGCCAGAGCATCCGCCGCGTCCGCGTCCGCGGTCACCTCCCCCTCTCCAAGCGCGAGGTGCAGCGCGAGCTGAGCGTCGGCTCGCGCCCCGGCGCGCTCGCGCGGGGCGTGTGCTCCCCGCCCCGCGCGCTGCGGGCGGAGGAGCGCCCGCCCGTGTGCGCCCCGGGCGACGCCGCCTGCGCGCAGTGGGAGGCCGACGAGGTCGGGCGGCTCGAGCGCTACCTCTTCGACAAGGGCTACCTCCGCGGCAAGGCCTCGCTCGGGCTCGCGTGCGGGCGCTCGCGCGAGGAGGTCGACCTCCACGTCTACCTCGAGAAGGGCCCCGCGTACCGCGTCCCGCTCGGCAAGGTCGAGATCGCCGGCAACATGCCAGACGCGGACAAGCGGTGGATCCGCCGCGCCTTCTGGCCGCGGGTCAAGGCGACCCCCTTCCCCGCGCGGATCACCCGCGAGCGGATCGAGGACAGCAAGGAGCGGACCGAGCGCCAGTACGCCGAGCCGCGCGACAGCCTGATCCGCCAGGGCGCCGTCCCGCAGCTCACCCTCCCCTACCCCGAGATCCAGATCGCGACCAGCTTCGACGACCTCAAGCCCGAGGACGTCCCGGCCAAGGGCGGGCTGCCGCTGCGGGTCAAGGTCGACCTCGGGCGCGGCGTCAAGACGACCTTCCTCGGCAACCGCAGCTACACGGACCAGCGCCTGCGCAGCAAGCTGCAGCTCTTCTCCCGCCGCGAGGCGCCGAGCGAGCAGACCGCCCAGCGCGAGGCCGCGAACCTGCGCGCCTACTACCAGAGCCGCGGCTTCCTCCTCTCCGAGGTCAAGGGCCGCTACGACGACTACGGCTCGCACGCCCCCGGCGCGCTCACCTTCGTGATCCAGGAGGGCCCCGTCGTCCGCATGCGGCGCGTCGACCTGGTCGTCGGCCGCGGCGTGCCGCCCGGCGTGCTCGAGCGGATCACCCGCGACTTCGCCGACGAGCGCGCCCTCCGGGCCCCGGGGACCTTCACCGAGGCCGCCATGGTCGACCACCTGAGCGCGCTCCTCACCAAGTTCTCGGACAACGGCTACCTCTGCGCCACCGCCGACGTCCGCGTCGCCTTCTTCCCGGAGGGCTTCCAGAAGCAGGGTCAGAACGCCGAGGTCGACCTCGCGACCGTGCTCCGCCGCGACCCCGCGCCGACCTGGGCCGAGCGCGACTTCGATCCCGCCGGCCTCGCCGCCGTCCGCAAGCTCGCCCGCGCCGACCTCTACGTCCGGATCCGCGTCGAGCCCGGCCCGCGCGTCTTCACCTCGCGCCGCCCCGAGACGATCCACTACCTCGACATCCCGATCCCGAGCGACCGCGACGTCGAGAGCCTGCCGCGCCACGAGGACGGCGAGTGGGGCCAGGCCCGGATCTTCCGCAACACCCCGCTCCGCCGCGCGGGCGACGACCGGCCGGGGAACATCCCGCTCGGGCACTCGCTCGACCGCGACGTCGAGCAGGCCGTGGTCGACAACTACCGCAACGAGGGCCACCCGGTCGCCGACGCCGAGCTGCGCTGGATCTACACCGACCCGCGCGGCGAGGAGCACGTGGTCGCCACCTCCCGCCGCCTCACCGACCCTGACATCGGCCTCTGCCAGGCCTACCGGAGCGGCTCCGCGGTCGAGGTCCAGCCCGAGCTCAGCGTCTACGAGGGCCGCCGCGGCAGCTTCGGCGACACCGTGATCCGCGGCAACTTCAAGACCCGCGGCTTCACCCTCCGCCGCCAGTTCGCGCACCGCCCCGGCCGCCTCTACTCCCGCGCCCTCGCCGAGCGCTCGCGCAGCCACATCGAGGGCCTCGACGTCTCCGAGTCCGCGACCCTCACCCCCTACCCCGTCGGCTGCGACCTCGACGACGACAAGTCCGAGGCCTGCGTCGTCCACCAGGTGCTCGAGATCCGCGAGTCGAAGGACGTGTCGATGAAGCTCTCGGGCGGCCTCGGCTTCGCCACCCTCGACCCCTTCTACCTCTTCCTCCACCCCGAGTTCCCGAACATCCTCGGCACCGCGTGGAACCTCGACGTCATCGGCCACTACGGCTTTAACACCAAGGACATCCCGCGCGGGATCCCGCTGCTCGGCGACTGCGCCGGCATCGCCTGCTACGAGCGCAGCGTCCGCGGGACGCTGAGCCGCCCGCGGATCTTCGCCTCGCCGCTGACCCTCGACATCGGCGGCACCTTCCAGCGCCGCGTCACCCCGGCGCGCGGGCCGATCGAGTCCGCGATCGGCAACCTCACCCTGACCTACAACCGCAGCCGCCGCTGGCAGCTCTACTTCGGCTACCTGATCCAGCGGGCCAACATCTCGCAGGACGTAGTCAAGCCCGCGTTCACGCCCGAGAGCCCCGGCAAGGGCGCCCAGCCGGGCGTGATCAACCGCCGCGACGCGATCGTCTTCGACCGCACCGGCGCGCTGCAGGCCGGCTTCACCTACACCAACATCGAGGACAACCCCTTCAACCCCGACAAGGGCGTGATCCTCTCCGCCGACCTCAAGTTCGCCTCGCCCTACCTCGGCGGCCTCGACTGGTTCATCCGCGCCGACCTCGCCTTCCAACACTTCATCCCGATCCCCCGCACCAATGGCCGCCTCGGCTTCCGCTACGCGCTGCGCTACGGCCACGCGATCCCGCTGCCCGGCCTGCCCGGCGGCTCGGGCTCCGCGAGCGTCCCGGAGATCTGGCGCTACTGGGGCGGCGGCACCACCGACCTCGGCCTGCGCGGGATCCTCCCCGAGACCATGCTCGTCGACATCGAGAAGATCGACCTCGGCGACGGCACCCAGCGCCTCCACTACATCGCCCAGGGCGGCCACATGCGCGCGCTCGGCACCCTCGCGCTGCAGGTCGTCTCGCTCAAGGACTTCCTCGGCGGCAAGCTCGCCCACTCGCTCTTCTTCGACCTCGGCATCTTGGCCCAGCGCTGGTCGCAGGTGCAGCTCTCCCGCGACTTCCGCCGCAGCGTCGGCATCAACTTCGCCAAGTGGGACATCAAGCTGGTCACGCTCTCGCTCGGCTACGCGGTCCTCCTGCCCAACGCGATCGCCCCCGGCAACGTCAAGCCGATCGACGACCGCAACGGCCGCTTCGTGTTCGACGTCGGCATCACGTTCTAGTGCCGACACCACGACATACCGATCTGTCTTACTCGACCGCTCGATGTATGTCTCGGCGACAAGCGGGGCCGCTGCGATATCCGCAGGGCGTGGCGGCGGCGGCGAAC
>CAZMML010000473.1:0-4028 GCA_964567335.1 uncultured Nannocystis sp.
GCCGGCCCGCCCCCGGGCCCGGCCCCCCCGCGCGGGCCGCTCGCCCGCCCGCGTGGCCGCGGCCCGCCCCGACGACGGCCGCGGCACCGATCGCGTCGTCCACTGGGCGGGCGCCCTCCTGCAGGCCCCGCACCACGCCGCCCAAATCCAGCGCAGGGTCCCCGCGGAGGGCGTCTACGTCTCCCTCTACTGGTACGGCTCACCCGCCAGCCGCTCGCGCCTCCGCGCCGCGCGGCGGATCGTCGCCGTCGACGAGCGTCCCACCCCGAACCTCGACGCCTTCCTCGACGTCGTCGCCGGCCGACCGAACCGCGCCTCGCTCCGCCTCCGCACGATCGACCTCGACGACAAGGTCGAGCTCATCACCCTCCGCCTCGACCTCGAGTACTTCCCGACCTACGAGCTCCGGCGCGGCCCCTCCGGCTGGGAGCGACGCGACCTCTAGATCGAGCGAGTCACTCGACCTCGTCCTGGTCGGAGGCGCACGCAGTGACCCCGAGCTGCGCCTGGTAGCGGCAGGTCGCGTCGATCAAGCGCTGACTGACCGCCCGCGCGGCGGGCTCGTCGTCCCCGGCGCGGACGAGCTCGACGTACTCCTCCCAGTCGGCGAGGTAGGGCTCCGGATCGACGCCCTCCGCGCCCATGCCCGCGGCGAGCAGCTTGCCGTAGGTGCGGCCCTCGACCGCGCCCTTGTAGGCGGTCGGGACCCCGAGGCCCTCCTCGAAGGCCTTGTCGCAGTACGCGCGGGTGCGCTTCGCGAACGCGATGTCGAGCTCGCCGGCGATCGCCGCGGCGCTGATCAGCGCCGGCGATCCGGTCAACATCGCCTCGATCTGCGCGATGCCCGGCGTGTTGCGGCCCTCCATGCGATCGCGGACGAGCCCCAGCGCGCCGAGCGCCCGCGCCGCCGACACCGGGTCGTCCATCTCCGCGGCGACCCCCGCGTGGTGGACCATGTCGCGCTGGACCGCGCGGAAGAGCGTCTTCTCGACGATCTGCCGGGCCGGCGGGGCCCGCCAGTCGTCGATCGACGTCGCCGGAGCCTCGCCCGCGATCGCGTCGTGACCGGCGGCGAGGGCGGCCTCGATGTCCGCCACGATTGGGTCGCCGGGCGCGACCCAGGCGGCCGACTCGGCGCGCGCGGCGATCGTTCGGAGCGCCCCCTGCCACACGCAGTGGGCCTCGTCCCAGGCCGCGTACTTGTCCTCCGCGCCGGTCTCCAGCGACAGCATGCGCTCGCGCATGTGCTTCGCCAGCGACGAGAGCAGGTGCCCCTCTGCGAGCGCGACCCCGGTGGCGTCCCCCTGGGCCAACGCCGCCGCGATCGCCCCGTCGTCGCCTCGCGCATACGCGCCGTCGATCGACTGCACGTAGCTCTGCAGCGCGCCGGTGTACGCAGCGCTCGCGGCCGCCGCGTCGCCGACCTCGCTCGCCGCGAGGAACTCGCCGACCCGCGGCATCGCGTCGACGCAGGCCTGGCTGGCCCGCTCGCCGAGCGCATAGGGGTTGAGGTCCTCGTCCACCGCGCCGGTGCTGCCGCTCATCGGCTCGGTTGTGCAACTGGCGAGCGCGAGGCCCAGGGTCCGAGTGAGATCAAAGCGAGCGCCCACGAATCCTCCTGAACGGGAGATTATTGAAAATCAGAATCATTTGCAAATGATGGATACCTTCCCACGGGCCCACATTTCCTCCCATTTCTTTATGAATATGACTTTCATTACATCTTTGGTGAGCTCGGCCTGCACCCTGCGGAGCCGGAAGTCGCGCCGCCACGTCGCTCGTCCGTACGCTGGCGCCTGCGCGCGGTGAAGCGGGCTCCGCACCCGCTCGGGCCCCGCGCGCGCACAGATCGATACGCACCAGCTTCAGAGCTAGCGAGGCTCGCGCTGCGCGGTCCGCCGCGGCAGCGCCCCCGGGCTCGCCACCAGCGCCTGCTCGAGCGCCAGGAGCGCCTGCTCCACCGAAGATGTCCCTGAGGACAGCACGATCGTCTCCACCGTCACGCTGACGATCTGGTCGCCCGCGCGGCCGCCCTCGCCGGGGACCCCCTTGCCGCGGAGGCGGAGCTTCGCCCCCGTCGTGACCCCCGCCGGCAGCTCCACCAGCGCCGTCCCCGTCAGCGTCGGCACCGGCACCCGCCCGCCTCGCGCCGCCTCGACCGGGCTGACGAAGAGCTCCGCGTGGATGTCCTGGCCCTCGCGCCGCAGCCACGGGTGCGGGCGCACCGCCACGGTCACCTTGAGGGCCCCGGGCCCGCCGCCGAACTGCCCCGGCTCCCCCTGCCCCGCGATCACCTTCTCTGCGCCCGCGTCTGTCCCCGGGGGCAGGCGCACGCGGAACGCCCGCGTCTCGCGCCGCGCCCCGCGTCCGCGGCAGGTCTCGCAGGGATCGACCTGCACCATCCCGGTCCCCGTGCAGCGCCCGCAGGTCGTGTAGCGCGAGAGCAGCCCCTCGCCCTTGACCTCGCCGCGCCCGTGGCAGAGCGGACACGTCTCCGCCGGGCGCCCCCCGGGTCGCACCCCCGCCCCGCTGCAGCTCGCGCAGGCCCCGAGCGCCTCGTAGCGGATCTCGTGCTCTGACCCGAGCGCCGCCTCGGCGAGGTCGACCGTCAGCGTGTATCGGACGTCCCGGCCGCGCCGCCGCTCGCGGCGCTGGCGCCCGAACACGTCGCCGACCACCGCGCTGAAGAAGTCGCGCGCCGTCGCCAGCGTCACCGCCTGGCCCTCGAAGAGCCCGACCGGCAGGTGCCGCTGCGCGTCGAACTTCGCCCGCGCGGCCGGATCGCTGAGCACCGCGTAGGCCGTGCTGATCGCCCGGAAGCGCTCCTCCGCCTCGACGTCGCCGGGGTGGCGGTCCGGGTGGCTCGCCAGCGCCAGGCGCCGGTACGCCCGCTTGATCTCGTCGACGGGGGCCTCGGGCGCCACCCCGAGCACGGCGTAGTGATCTTGAAGCTGCGCCATCGTTGCCTCCAGAGTCTAAGGTGCCAGGGACCCCCGCGTCGGCCCCTCGTCGAGGATCGCGGCGTAGATCTGCTGGGACGAGCGTTCGAGCGCCGCGACCCCCGCCTCGAGCGCGGGCCGCGGCCCCCGCCCCGCGAGGATCGTCCGCAGCGCCGCCGTGTCCTGCTCGACCGCCGCGCGCTCCTCCGCGGGGAGCCCCTCGTAGCCGGCCAGCGCCCGCTCGCACGCGTAGGCCAGCGCCTCCGCGCGGTTGCGCAGCTCCGCCAGCGCTCGCCGATCCGCGTCCGCCGCCTTGGCCGCGGCCGCCTCGCGGATCAGCTCCTCGACCTGATGGCGCGAGAGCCCGGCCGCCGCCTTGACCTGCGTCGCCACCTCGGCCCCCGATCCGAGCTCACGCGCCGACACGTGCAAGATCCCGTCGGTGTCCACCTCGAAGTGGACCGTGATCTGCGGCGTCCCGCGCGGCGCCGCGGCGATGCCCGCGAGCCGCAGGCGCGCCAGCGTGTGGTTGTCGGCGGCCATCTCCCGCAGCCCCTGGAGGACGTGGATGTCGACCCCGGTCTGCTCGTCGAGCGTCGTGCTGAAGACCTCGGTCCGCCGCGTCGGCACCGTCGTGTTGCGCGGGATCAGCGGCGTGAACACCCCGCCCTGGGTCTCGACCCCGATGTCGAGCGGGACCACGTCGAGCAGCAGCACGTCCTCGACCTCTCCCGCGAGCACCGCGCCCTGGATCGCCGCCCCGAGCGCCACCACCTCGTCCGGGCTCTGCGACGTGTCGGGCCGCCGGCCGAAGAACTCCTCGACCGCCTCGATCACCGCCGGCATGCGCGTCTGCCCCCCGACCAGGATCACCTCGTCGATGTCCTCCGCGCGCAGCCCCGCGTCGGCCAGCGCGCGCCGGCAGGGCCCCAGCGTGCGGGCGATCAGCGGCCGGGTCAGCCGCTCGAGCTCGCGCCGCGACACGCTCGCCTGCAGGTGCAGCGGACGACCGCCCGCGGTCGCCACGAAGGGCAGGTGGACCTCCGTCGAGAGCGACCAGCTCAGCTCGTGCTTGGCCCGCTGCGCCGC
>CAZMML010000474.1:0-4015 GCA_964567335.1 uncultured Nannocystis sp.
AGAGGCAGTCGCGGACGACGCGGCCGCCTGCGCGGGAGGAGACGCCGACGTCGAGGCCGGCGCCCCGACCGCCGCCGACACGCCGGCCGCGACCGGGCTCGTCGCGCTCGGGCTCGCCGCGGGCGCCGCCGCCTTGACCGCCGCCAGGCTCGCCGTGACCGGGCGGCGCT
This sequence comes from uncultured Nannocystis sp., assembly GCA_964567335.1. Classification (GTDB taxonomy): domain Bacteria; phylum Myxococcota_A; class Polyangia; order Nannocystales; family Nannocystaceae; genus Nannocystis. The sequence goes on from CAZMML010000474.1 coordinate 171, forward strand.
CGGAGCCCTCCACGCGCTCGCGCGCGACCCGCTCGCTGCGCTCCGAGGCCCGCTTGTCGTCGGCGCGCTGCACCGCCGCGGCGACGCTCTGCGCCGCCGCCCGCGCGAGGTCCGAGACCAGGATCGGCTGGCTACGCCCGCGCACCGACCCGCTCGGGCGCCCGGAGGCCTCGGACTCCTCGGCCTCGGGCTCCGGCGCGGGCGCCGGCTCGCCGACGACCGCCTTGGTCACCGCGTCGAGCATGGACGAGACCCCGCCGGTGACCCGCTGCGACCGCGACGCTCGCGGCGCCGGCGAGTCGAACTGCGGGGGCGCGGGGAGCGGCCCCTCCTCGTCGAGGGTCGGCAGCGCCGGGTCGGGCAGTGGGTCGCGCAGCGACCCGAGGTCGAAGCGGACGGTCTCCTCGCGGCGGACCAGCGGCGGCTCGTCGACGCCTGTCCCGAAGCTCGGGGGCGGCCCGAGCTCGGACGACCCGGCCGCCTCGACCACCTTGAAGACCCGCGGCAGGTCATGGCCGATGAAGAGCGGCGAGAACTCCGGGATCTCCCGCAACTTGAGCCAGTGCCCGCCCGTGCGCGAGATCTGGTCGTCCGGGCGGAGGCGCCCGTCGAGGATCTGCTCGACGACCTCGCGGAGCGTGGCGAGTTCGAAGCGGTGCTTGTCGACCGTGGCGAGCTTCCAGGTCGGGGCGCCCTCGCTCTCCGGCTCGGGCTCGGCGTGGAACATGTGCGAGCACACCGAACAACGCAGCGTTACGCCCTCAGGACCGACCTGGCGCGGGTCAAGGTCGAATTCAGTGCTGCATTGGGTGCAACGAATGATCAAGGGCGGCTCGCTTGCGGCACCGGCACCATAGCACAAAGCTCGGGACGCGGGCGACCTCAACCAACCCGGGACGCCAGCGTCAGGGCCCCGAACGCGGCCGAGGCGACCAGCGCAGCGAGGAGAAAGCCCGAGAAGAGCCGCGCCGCCGCGGACGTGGCCGCCTCCGGCTCGAGCCCGGCCTCGGCCTTGCACTGCGGGCACTCATGCGGCCCGTCCTTCGCGTCCGCTGGAGTCGTCAGCACGTGGTGGCAGCGCGAGCAATGGTAGCGCATCGCTCATGGCGTACTCTGGGCCCGCGGCGCTGTCAACCGCGCTACGATGGACCCCATGCACACGCCGGTGAGGGTGCTGCTGATCGAGGACGACACCCGCCTCGCCGAGCGCACCGCGGAGTACCTGCAGGGTCACGAGCTCCAGGTCGAGATCGCCGCCGACGGCGAGATCGGCCTCCAGCGGGCGCTGGACGGCGCCTTCGACGTGATCCTGCTCGATCTCATGCTCCCGCGCCTCGACGGGCTCGAGGTCTGCCGCCGCCTGCGCCAGCGCTCGCGCGTGCCGGTGATCATCCTCTCCGCCCGCAGCGACGACATCGACCGCGTGCTCGGGCTCGAGCTCGGCGCGGACGACTACGTCACCAAGCCCTTCAGCCCGCGCGAGCTCCTGGCCCGGATCCGGGCCCTCCTGCGCCGCTGCGCCCCCGCCGCCCCGGAGGCCGCGGAGCCCCCGCTCCGCTGCGGCCCGCTGGTCGTCGACCGCACCCGCCGCCGGGCCGAGGTCGGACACGTCGCCTGCGAGCTCACCGCCCACCAGTTCGACCTGCTCTGGCTCCTGCTCTCCGCCCGCGGCCAGGTGCTCTCCCGCGAGCAGCTCCACCAGCGCCTGCGAGCCCTGCGGCAGCAAGCCCCCGCGCCCTACGACCCCAGCGTCGACCGCAGCGTCGACGTCCAGCTCAGCAAGATCCGCGCCGCCCTCGCCGCCGCCGACCCGAGCGCCGCCGGGCTGATCCGCACCGTCCGCGGCGTCGGCTACGTCCTCGACGACGCGCCGGAGGGACCCGCGTGAGGCGAAGCCTGTTCTGGCGCGTCTTCTCCGCCTTCGCGCTCGCGGTGCTCGTCTTCGCCGCGCTCGCCCTGATCCTCCAATACGCCCTCAGCGAGCGGCGCGACCCCTCGTGGGTCGAGGCCGTCGACTCGGCCGTCGAGGCGCACGAGGCCGCGCTGCAGGCCGGCCGCGCCGAGGCCCAGCGCGAACTCGCCGCCCTCAGCGACGAGCTCGACCTCCGCCTCGCCCTGCGCGACGCGTCCGGCGAGCTCGTCGCCGGCGACCCAGGCGTGCGCCCGCTCCGCAACCTGCGCCCGCGCCAGGCCGAGCGCCTCGCCCGCGGCGCCCCGGTGGTCCTGCGCGACAAGAGCGGCCACGTCGCCCTGGTCCTGGCGATCGGGCCGGACCTGCGCCTCGTCGCCGAGTCCGAGCCCCGCGGCCAGCGCCGCACCCGCTGGCTCATCCTCGGCGGCGCCCTCCTGCTCGCCCTCGTCGGCCTGACCGCCTTCCTCCTCGCCCGCTCCCTGACCCGCCGCCTCGCCCTCCTCGAGCACGGCGCCGCCCGGATCGCCCGCGGCGAGCTCGACCACCGCGTCGCCCTCGGCGGCCCCGGCGGCGACGAGATCGACCGCCTCGGCGAGGCCATGAACGACATGGCGCGCCAGCTCGGCGAGCTGCTCCGGGGCCAGCGCTCCCTCCTCACCAACGTCTCGCACGAGCTCAAGACCCCGCTCGCGCGCCTCCGCGTCCTCGCCGAGCTGCTCGCCGAGCGAGCCGCCGCGCTCCCCGAGCCCGACCACCCCGGCAGCGCTCGCATGCGCCAGGGCGCGGCCGAGCTCGAGCGCGACGTGCGGGAGATCGACCTCCTGGTCCAGGACCTCCTCACCTCGGGCCGCCTCGAGCTCGCCGGCCCCCACGCCCCGGCGCTGCGGCGCTCCGAGGTCGAGCTCGGGCCCCTCCTCGCCCCCCTCGCCGAGGCCCACGGCGCCGCCCTCGCCGTCGAGCCGCAGGGGCTCGCGCTCTCCGCCGACCCCGTCCTCCTCGGCCGCCTGCTCGGCAACTTGCTCTCCAACGCCCGTAGAGCATGTCCCGACGGACATGTCATGATCCACGCCGCCCGCCGCGAGGAGCTCGTCGAGATCGCGGTCGAGGACGAGGGCCCTGGGATCCCGCCGGCCGAGCGCACCCGCGTCTTCGAGGCCTTCTACCGCCTCGACGACGCCCGCGCCCGCGACCACGGCGGGACCGGCCTCGGGCTGTACCTGTGCGCCCAGATCGCCCGAGCCCACGGGGGCACGATCGCCGCCGAGGACCGCCTTGGCGGGGTCCCCGGCGCCCGCCTCGTCGTCCGCGTCCCGGCCGTGGTATAGGCGCGCACGTGGAGCCCTACAAGCAGCAATTCATCGACCTGCTGGTCCGTCACGAGGTCCTGCGCTTCGGCGACTTCACCCTCAAGTCGGGCCGGCGCTCGCCGTACTTCATCAACGCCGGCCAGCTGCGCACCGGCGCCGCGATCGCCGGCCTCGGCGAGGCCTACGCGACGCGCCTGCGCGACGAGGGGCTCGCGGCCGACCTGGTCTTCGGGCCATCCTACAAGGGCGTCCCGCTGGCGGTCGCCACCGCGATCGCCGTCGCCCGCGCCGGCTCCGACATCGCCTTCTGCTTCGACCGCAAGGAGGCCAAGGATCACGGCGAGGGCGGCGTGTTCGTCGGCACGACCCCCTGGGCCGGCGCGCGCGTCGTGATCGTCGACGACGTGATCACCTCCGGCAAGTCGATCCACGAGAGCGTCGCCTTGTTGCGCAAGGCCGCCGACGTCGCGGTCGCCGGGGTGATCGTCGCCGTCGACCGCCAGGAGCGCGGGCGCGGCAGCAAGAGCACCCTCGCCGAGCTGCAGGAGGAGCTCGGCGCGCCGGTGCGCCCGATCGTCACCATCCGCGAGATCGCCGCCTACCTCCACGGCCGCGTGATCGACGAC
>CAZMML010000475.1:0-4008 GCA_964567335.1 uncultured Nannocystis sp.
GGTGAGCGTGGGCATCGTCGGCGCCCGGCGAGGATAGCAGCGCCCCGCCGCGCCGCCCGCCGCGCCCGCGCGCGCGATGTCTCGCGGCCTCGCCTGGCGACCCGCCCGCGCCTGCGTCACCCTCCTGGCCATGTTCTCCTTCCTCGATCCCCGCAAGCTCCGGCTCCCCCGCCCCGAGGAGGCGCTCCCCGGCCGGCGCGAGGTCATGCCGGTCGCTCCCCGGCACGCCGTCCTCGGCGGCCCGATGTCGCCGCCCTTCCCCGCCGGCTCCGCCACGGCGATGTTCGGCATGGGCTGCTTCTGGGGCGCCGAGAAGAAGTTCTGGAAGGTGCCGGGCGTCGTCTCGACCATGGTCGGCTACGCCGCCGGCATCACGCCGAACCCCACCTACCGCGAGGTCTGCAGCGGCAAGACCGGCCACAACGAGGTCGTGCAGGTCGTCTTCGACCCGACCCGCGTCCGCTACGAGGAGCTCCTGCGGGTCTTCTGGGAGAACCACGACCCCACCCAGGGCATGCGCCAGGGCAACGACGTCGGGACGCAGTACCGCTCCGGGATCTACGCCGCCGACGCCGCCCAGCGCCGCGCCGCCGAGGCCTCGCGCGACGCCTACCAGCGCCGCCTGCTCGACGTCGGCTTCTCGCAGATCACGACCGAGATCCTCGACATGCCGCCCTTCTACTACGCCGAGGACTACCACCAGCAGTACCTGCACAAGAACCCCGACGGCTACTGCGGCCTCGGCGGCACCGGCGTCGCCTGCCCCACCGGCCTCGGCGGCAAGGCCCCCTAGGGCCGACGCCGCTACATCTCGATCCGCACGCACACGGGGCCCGAAGGGCCTCGAGCGGGCGTGGCGGCGGCGGCGAACATGGGTCCCTCGCGACGCGGGACACGTGCGACAGGGCTGCGACATAGCCTCGTCGGGGCGTCTGCGCGCGAGGCATGGGGCCCCCCGCTGTGTCTCATCTTCGCCGCCGCCGCCACGCCCTTCGGGCGCATCGTCGCCGATGCGTCGAGCGCCTCTCCAAGCGGCTCACCAGGGAGGGGAGCGGCGCTAGCCCGCGAGCTGCAGTCGGTAGCAGGCCCGGAGCTGCTCATGGAAGTGGTGGACGGCCGCCTCTTCCTCGACGGACAGGCGCCCGCGCGAGTAGCTCCGCGACGCCAGCCCGCGCTGCACCTGCTCGCAGATCTCGCCGTCCTCGGCCTGCACCCGGTCGCTGAAGTCGATGTCCGCCGCGCGCGCCGCCGCCGACACCTCGTCCGTGTAGAAGTAGCGGAACACCACCCGGCAGCGGTCCTCTGCCAGCGGAACGATCACGTTGGTCTGCACCCGCCCGGGGAGCACGTTGATCATCAGATTGGGGAACACGAAGAGGTAGCGCGCGCAGTCCCCCTCGCGCGCCGCGTAGGTCGCGTCGCCGGGCGCCAGGCGGGTCCACTGCAGCGACCAGCGCTCCCCGACCTCGGTGGTGTAGCTGCGCAGGTCGTAGAGGCGCGTCAGCCCCGGATGGACCAGCGGCACGTGGTAGCCCTCGAGGAAGTTCTCGACGTACACCTTCCAGTTGCAGCGCAGCTCGTAGACCGCCTCGTGGGCGAAGCGCGCCGCCTCGACGGGCGCCCCGGCGAGCCGCTCGGCCGCCCCCGCGGTCGCCTCCGCCAGCGCGAGCGCCGGGCTCAGGCTCACCAGCACCAGCCCCTGCCAGATCGCCACCGGCACCGAGGTCAGGGTCACCTCGCTGCGGTCGAAGCCCTCGACCCCGCGCCAGCAGGGCGCGCCGCGGAGCCGACCGTCGAGCCCGTAGGTCCACCCGTGGTAGCCGCAGCGCAGCACCCGGGCGCGGCCTGCGGGCTCGGCGCGCACCGGTCCCGCGCGGTGGCGGCAGACCGCGTCGAACGCCCGCAACGCGCCGTCCTCGGCGCGCACGACCACGATCGGCTCGCCCGCCACCTCGGCGCGCAGCGACATCCCGGGCGCCTCGACCTGAGCCGCGTGGCCGACCATCTGCCACGTCTGGGCGAAGATCGCCTCGCGCTCGAACGCGTGCAGGCGCGGCTCGGTGTACCACGTCGAGGGCGGCGTCTCGGCCCGCGCGAGGGGCTGGGGCGCCAGCGCCTCCGCGTCCACGCCGGGCAGCTCCGCGCCGGATCGGATGCGGTAAAATGCGCTCACGACTTCAATTTATGCCGCCCCAGACCCGCCGACCAACGAATTCTGTGCGGAATAAGCCGCCTTCGCCCGCCCTCGACCGCACGGACTACGCGATCGTGGCCGAGCTACAGCACAACGCGCGGCTCTCCAACAAGGAGCTCGCGGCCCGGATCGGCCTCTCGCCCTCGAGCTGCCTCGCGCGCGTGCGTCGCCTGCAGAGCTCCGGCGTGCTGCGGGGCTTCCACGCCGAGGTCGACCCCGGCGCGCTCGGCCTCTCGCTCCAGGCCCTCGTCTCCGTGCAGCTCCGCCGCCACGCCCGCGAGGCCTTCGCCTCCTTCCGCGCGCACCTCCTCTCGCTCCCCGCCGTCGTCGCCGTCTATCAGCTCTCGGGCTCGCACGACTTCCTGGTCCACGTGGCCGTGCGCGACACCCAACACCTCAGCGACCTCCTCGACGTCGGCGTCGCCGAGCACCCCGATCTCGGGCACATGAGCACCGCCCTGGTCTTCGAGTGCGTCCGCACCCCGGCCAGGCCCGCCGAGTCGCCGCCCGCGCCGGAGCCCCCGCGGCCGCGGCCCCGACGTCGCCGCGCGTGACCTCGCGGCGCGCGGGGGCGCCGCCGCGCCCGGCGGCCGCGCTTCTCGGCGGTCGCGCGCCGTCGTAGCGTCGGGGCGATGACCGCGGACCTGCGCTTCGTCCCCGAGCGAGAAGTCTGGTTCGTCTCCGCCTTCGTCGACTCGACCCTCCTCGACCCCTACGCGCGCGCCCAGGAGCTCGGCGCCCAGGTCGAGGCGCGGGTGCGGGCGATCGACGCCGCCGACCTCAGCCGCCTCGCCCACGACCCCGACCTGCTGCAGCGCGGCCTCGACGCCGCGCGCGGCGTCAGGGTCCGCTGCGCCTGGCACCTCTACGCCGACGGCTTCCCCTTCTGCGACGAGAACACCGGGCTCGTCTTCAACAAGCTCGGGTACCTCGAGTTTGACGTCGAGTACTTCGCCGAGAGGCCCGAGCGCCGCGCCGAGCTCGAGCCGCTCGTCACGCAGCAGCCGCCGACGATCACGCTGCACTACCTGCGCCAGCTCTCGGCGCTCAAGGTCAACGCCGCCCTGCGACTCGACGTGAGCAGCCCGATCTACGTCTTCGTGATCAGCGGCGAGGCCCGGCCCGCGCCGCCGCCCTGGACCGCCGAGGCGATCCGCGCGCACAAGCGATCGATCGGCCCCTGGACGGAGGTCTACAGCGGCGCCTGGCCCGACTACACCGAGGAGCTCTACGACCGCCGCGTCGCCGGCAACCTCTCGAACCGCCTCTCCGAGCTCCACTTCCTGCGCAAGAACTCCGGCTTCCTCTACATGGCGCCGGACAACCTGCAGCGCTTCTTCGACCCCTACATGCGGCCCTTCGTGCTCGCCCCGTGCGCCGGCCTGCGGGCGATCCACTACGCGCTGATCGCCGCGCAAGAGTCCGTCGACATCCTGCTGCTCCGCCAGGCGCGCGAGGACTTCGGCGACGTCGCCGCGATCGAGGCCAAGCTCCGCGGGCTGCGCCTGCTCCGCGGCGCGCTCCAGATCAAGATGAGCGAGATCTACAACGAGCTCGACAGCAACCGGCGCCAGCACTACTCCGCCGTGCTGCGCCACCTGCTGGACGAGTTCAACCTCACCCCGAACGGCATCTTCGCCCGCCTGCGCGACAAGTTCGACGCGCTCCACGAGGGCCTCCTCCGCCTCTACCAGCGCCGCGAGAGCGCCGCCCAGGAGCGCACCGAGCGGCGCCTGAACCTCCTCAACACCCTCTTCAGCCTCGGCGTCCTCGCCGACTTCGCCGCCCTGATCATCGGCGTCAAGGCCAGCGTC
>CAZMML010000476.1:0-224 GCA_964567335.1 uncultured Nannocystis sp.
CGACAGCTTCCAGCCCTACCCGCGCGAGGACGGGGTCGTGCCGACGCTGCCGCCGCACAACAACCGGGTGATCCGCGGCGGCGCCTTCAACAGCTTCCAGGCCGAGCACACGGATCCGGCGCTGCGCCTCCCCTACGACGCGGACGCGTACACGCACGGGATCGGCTTCCGCTGCGCCGCGGACCCGCGCTGAGGAGCGCGGGCGCCTCAGTTCGGGCCGCGGA
>CAZMML010000476.1:234-3683 GCA_964567335.1 uncultured Nannocystis sp.
CAGCTCCTGGTGCTGCTGCGCGGCGGCGTCGGCGCGCCGCCGCTCGGCGTCGGCGCGTCGCTTCTCGTCGTCGGCGCGCCGCTTCTCGTCCGCGAGGGCACGCCGAGGCGCGCATGGCGTCACAGACCGCCTGGCTCGGCGCCCGCGGCATGCGCGCCCTCGGCGGGCATCGCGTGGGGGCTCATCCTGACCGCCAGGACGCAGGCTACCACGGCGGCGGGCTCGCGCGATCGCGCCCGCTTCAGAGGTCACCGACGTCGATCACTTCGGGCTCGCCGAGGCGCCCGCGCAGCGCGGCCTGCAGGCGCGTCTGCAGGCCGGTGAAGCGGCGGGCGGCGTCGCTGCGGTGCACGGCCTGGGTGATCGCCCGCGGGTCGCCGATCAGGACGCAGAGCTGCCGCGCCCGGGTGACGGCGGTGTAGAGGAGGTTGCGCCGGAGCATGACGTGGTGCTCGCTGAGCAGCGGGATGACGACGGCCGGGAACTCGCTGCCCTGACTCTTGTGGATCGAGACGGCGTAGGCGAGCTGCAGCGCGGCGGCCTGCTTGAGGTCGTAGGCGACGGGGACGCCGTCGAACTCGACGACGAGGGTCTGCTTGCCCTCGTCGAGCCCGGTGACGAGGCCGACGTCGCCGTTGAAGACGTTTCGCTCGTGGTCGTTCTTGGTCTGCATCACCCGATCGCCGTGGCGGAAGCGGCGGGCGGTCCGCCCAGGGAGGGAGAGCTCGGCCGCGCCGCGGGTGAAGTGATCCTGCAGCGCGGCGCTCAGCGCCTCGGTGCCGGCCCTGCCCTTGTGCATCGGGCAGAGGACCTGGATGTCGCGCCGCGCTTCGAGGCCGTAGGCCCGCGGGATCCGCTCGGTGACCGCGCGCAGGACGAGCTCGTGGACGCGCTCGGCCTCGCGGGCGTGGACGACGTAGAACTGCCCGCCCTCGGCGCGGTCGGCCTGCGGGACGCGGCCGCTCAGGATCGCGTGGGCGGAGGTGACGATCGAGGAGCCCTCGGCCTGGCGGAAGATCTGGGTCAGGCGGACCACAGGGACCGGCGAGTCGGGGCGATCGGCGGCGGCGATGATGTCGCGCAGGACGTTGCCGGGTCCGACCGAGGGGAGCTGGTCGGCGTCGCCGCCGAGGAGCAGCCGGTGCTGCGGGGTGAGCGAGAGGAGCAGCGCGGCGGCCAGCGGCAGGTCGAGCATCGAGGCCTCGTCGATGACGACGAGCGCCTCGGGGAGCGGGTTCTGGGCGTTGTGGAAGAACTCGCCGGTGCCGCCCTGCAGCTCGAGCAGGCGGTGGATCGTGCTCGCGGGCTGGCCGGTCGCCTCGGCGAGCCGCTTGGCGGCGCGTCCGGTCGGGGCGGCGAGGAGGACCTTGGCCTCGTTGGCGAGCGCGGTGTCGATGATCGCGCGGGTGACGGTGCTCTTGCCGGTGCCGGGGCCGCCGGTGAGGACGACGAGGCCTGCGTCGCGGATCGCGTCGATGGCGGCGAGCTGGCCGGGCGAGAGGCCGACCGGCGGGGCGATCGCCCGCCAGCGGGCCCGGCCCTGCTCGGAGCCGAGGGCGAGGTCGGTCAGGACCTCGGCCACGATCTGCTCGGCCTCGAGGAAGCGCGGCGGGTAGCAGAGCGGCGCGGCCCCGCCCTGGTCGTCGAGGATCAGCGCCCCGGCGGCGATCAGCGCGTGCGCGCGGGCCTCGATGCGATCGGGGGGCAGCTCGAGCAGGCGCTCGCCGGCGTGCACGAGGACCGGCAGCGGCAGCGCGCAGTGGCCGTCCTGCTCCGACTGCTCGAGCGCGTGGAGGACACCGGCGTCGATCCGTTCGTCGCTCTCGAGGTCGACGCCGAGGGCGCGGGCGATCTTGTCGGCGGTGATGAAGCCGATCCCGCGGACCTCGCGGGCGAGCCGGTAGGGGTGCTCGCGCAGGGTGACGAGCGCGGCGTCGCCGAAGCGTTGGACGATCGCCTCGGCGTGGTAGGTCGGGAGGTCGAGCTCGATGAGCTGGTTCTCGACCTCGACGACCGGGCCCTGGCGCTGGGTGTGGTGGGCCAGGATCCGCTCGAGGGTCTTCTTGCCGATCCCCTCGACCTCGAGCAACCGGTTGGGCTGCTTGTCGAGGATCGTCAGGGTGTCGAGGCCGAAGCGGGCGACGATCCGCTCGGCCTTCTCGGCGCCGAGGCCGGGGTAGCCCTCGAGGCGCCGCTGGATCCCGGGCAGCGTGGTCGGGGCCTGCGCGGCGATCCGCGCGAAGCTGAACTGCCGGCCGTAGCTCGGGTGGTAGGTCCACTCGCCGGCGGCAGAGACGGCCATGCCCTCGGCGATCCCGGTGCTGCGGCCGACCCAGGTCACGGGCGCGGCCTCGCCAGGGATCTGGACCCGGAGCACGGTGTAGCGGCTCAGCGGGCTGTGGTGAGTGACGCGGAGGACGGTGCCGGTGAGCCGCTCGCTGTCGGCGGGGTCGCGCTGCTCCTTCGGATCCATCCGGCGCGGCGAGGATGGCAGGTCGCGCCCGCGCCGGCAACGTCAGGCCCGGCACCGAACGCGCCGCGGCGGGCGTCGGCCGGCGATCGCCTGCGGGTCGCGGCGGTGGTCAAGGGGCCTGGCCCGGGGAGGCGGCGCCGTCAGGGTGCGGGCGCCACGCGTCGGGCTCGTCGCAGGCGGCGGGGTCCCGGATCAGCGACTGCCCGGGGAGATCGGCGGGATCGGCCCAGCCGCCGTACATGTCGAGGAGGACAGGTTTGGATGGACCTGTCTCCCAGATCAGAGCGAGCGCCTCGCCGGGGGCGTTCTTGAGGCCGCCGTGCGCGAGCGAGGCGTCGACGCGGAGCAGCGTGGCGCCGGCGGGCGGGCCGGGGTCGTCGCCCTGGCGCGGGTCGTAGGTGGCCGGGACGACGAGGTGCCGCTGGCCCGGGAGGCTGGTGAAGGTCGGGAGCGGGTCGCCGCCGCCGAGGTCGAGCGCGTCGGGCGGGCCGTCGATGAGGCGCAGGCCGCGGACCTCGAGCGGGTCGCCGACCTCGCGCAGGTCGACCAGCTCGACGAACTCCTGCGCGGGCTCGGGACCGCGGGGGTTGGCGAGGAGCTCGCCCAGCGCGAGGGGCGGGGCGTCTGGCCGGAAGATGTCCCCGAGGACATGCTCCGAGTCGGCCGCGGCCTCGCGCCCGGCGAGGTCCCAGATGGTGAGGCGCGCCCGCACAGGAGCTCCCGGGGCGCCGCGAAGTCGCAGCGCGAGCGCGAGCGGGCCGGCGGGCGCGACCCGCTCGCGCGCGTCGGCGCCCGCGGCCAGGCGGGCGCGCAGGGGCTCTCCGGCGACGAATTCGGCGCGGAGGCAGCGGCCGACCAACGCGAAGCCGAGCGCGCGGAGCTCGGGCGGCGCGGGGTCGGGGCCAGGGCCGGCGCGGAACTCCTGGCGCTCGGCCGGCTCGATCGCGCGGCGCCCGAGGCGGTCGCGGAGGTCACC
>CAZMML010000476.1:3693-4002 GCA_964567335.1 uncultured Nannocystis sp.
CTTCGGTCACGGCATGGCCAACGCGGGCGCCTGGGAGCTCACCGCCCTCGCGCTGGTAGCCGACGCCGGCGGAGAGGGCGCCGGCGGGCCACCACGAGAGGCAGAGGTCGGGGAGCCAGCCGGGGCAGGGGTGCGGGTCGCCGAGCTCGAGGGCGAGGCCGTCGTCCCCGCGGAGGACGAGCCGGGCCTCCGCGGCGGGGGTGACGGGGCGGACGAAGCGGGTGTCGACGCGGGCGAGGTCGGTAGGGACGCCGTCCGCGCGCAGCGGCGGAGAGACGAGGAGCGGCTCGGGACCGGAGCTGCCCGGGC
>CAZMML010000477.1:0-4001 GCA_964567335.1 uncultured Nannocystis sp.
GGGCTCCTGCCGGCGCTCGGGGAGTGCTGCGTGTGCGGCGAGGAGGTCGCGGTCGGCGACGAGACGGTCGCCTTCGACGGGGTGCGGGGCGGTACGCTCTGCGCGCGGCACGAGGACGGGGCGCCGCGCTTGCCGGTCGCGGCCGTGGCGGCGCTCCAGCACCTCGCCGCGGGCGGCAACCCGGACGCGCTGGCGGGAGAGCCGCCCGCGGTGCGGCGGGCGCTGCGCGACGCGGTCGCGGCGATCATCCGCGCCCAACTCCGGCGACCCCTCCGCTCTCAGGCGTTCTTCGCGGCGCTGCCGCAGAAGATCGAGGGGATGTAGGAGCCGCGCGGCTGTGCTAGGGTCCACGCCCATGTCGCGCCCCCGGTCTGCGTCTGCGCTCGTCGCGGCGGTGCTCGCCCTCAGCGCCTGCGAGGGTCGCAACCTCGGGCGCTCGGCCGTGGGGGCGGGCCTCTACTTCCCGGCGGCGATGACGCTCGACCCGCGCGTGGAGGAGGGCGAGCGCGCGCGCTGGCTCTTCGTCGCCAACTCGAACAGCAACCTGGTCTATAACGCAGGCTCGCTGGTCGCCGTCGATCTGGACAAGTTCTTCGGCTCGTGGATGAGCTGCGCGGAGCTCTGCCTCCACGGCGTCGACGACGGCACCTGCCCGGAGGCGGACCGCGACAACCCCTGCGGGGTGAACCGCGAGGTCCGGGACGTCGGCGAGGATGTCGACGAGGAGACGCCCTGCCGGCACATGGCGCTGCGTCCGCAGACGATCGAGTGCGAGGAGCGCTTCATGTTCTCCGACGCGACCGTTCGGATGGGCAGCTTCATCACCTCGCTGGCCGGGTGGGTCAAGGACAAGGCGACGAACAAGGCGTACCTGCTGGCCGCGGTCAAGGCGGACCCGAGCATCACGTGGGTCGAGCTCGGCGGCGATCCGCAGGGGGACATCACGCTCGAGTGCGGGCAGCCGGACCCGAGCCTCGCCGATCCTGGCCGCTGCTCGCGCAAGACCCACGCGCTCCGCTACCCCTTTGACGATCCCGACGCGTTCGCGCGGATCGGACCCGAGCCGACCAAGATCGTGATCTCGGAGACGGAGCCGTGGGCCTACGTCACCTTCGCGACGACGCCGCAGTTCGTGCTCATCGACCTCGCCGGGAAGCTCCTCCCCGGGCTCGACGCCGAGGATGCGAGCGTCGAGGCGACGACGGGCGGCTCCGGGACGGGCGCTTCCAGCGGCTCCGGGACGAGCGGCTCCGGGACGGGCGAGGCGACGACGGGCGAGGCGACGACGGGGCTGCCTGAGCCGGAGCCGGTCGATCCGCGCTCGCAGCCGATGATCGTGGACCAGCGGACGATGTTCCTCTTGCCGAGCAGCCCGAGCGGCGCGGGGTGGGGGATCGCGGAGCGCCCCTGCATCCCCGGCAGCGACGACGTGCCCGCGCTGACCCGCGCGGCGGCGGAGCCGGGCGGGCCGGTGCTCGACTGCGCGCGGCCGCTCGTGTACGGCAGCCTGCGCAACGCGCTGGTGCTGGCGCGGATGTTCCCCGACGAGGTGACGCCGCTGACGCGCGACTACTCGGCGGCCATCGCGGCGCTCGAGGCGAAGCAGGCGAGCGCCGACGAGGCCGAGGCGGCGGCCCTGGGGGCGGAGATCCAGCGCCTGAGGGAGCTCTCGCAGAGCTGCATCGGCGACGACACGCCGGTCGGCGCTCCGGGCTCGATCGTGTGCGAGCCGCAGGTCTTCTTCGCGGGGTTCGCCCGCGCCGGCGGCTTCGACGTCAGCGGCGGTTCGCTCGGCGACATCGCCTTCTCGCGCGACGGCAGGCGCCTCTTTGTGGTGCAGTCGAGCCCCGGGAGCCTCGTGTACATCGACACCAGCGTCGACGAGCGCGGCGAGCTCCGCGACCAGGCCGCGGGGGTGGTCGAGCTCTGCAACGGGCCGACGACGATGCGGCTCTTCTCCGACGGGCCCGACGAGTTCGCGGCCATCACCTGCCCGACCCCGGCCGAGCTCTTCATCGTCGACCTCGCGGGCTTCCGCGTCGTCGCCAACATCGCCACGGGGCTCGGTCCGCACCCGGTGGTCGTCGACGACGCGCGGCGCCTGATCTACGTCGGCAACACCCTCGACGCGACCGTCAGCGTGATCGACATCTCGCGCGAGCGTCCGACCCGCTTCTCCGAGATCGCCCGGATCGGCCTGCAGACACCCTACAAGCGCTAGTCCGAATGACCCGTCCGCCCCGCATCATCGTCGCCGCCTGCGCCGGCCTGGCCCTGTCCCTGGCCGCGGGGGGGTGTTCGCGTCGGCAGAGCAGCACGATCCCGAACCGCGTCCTGGATCGTCCGCTCGACGTGGTCCTCGCCTGCGTCCGCGACGAGGGCGACAGCCTGCGCCCTGTGTCGATCGAGCAGTGCTCGGCCGACAACTCCGAGTCGGTCTGCTCCGACGTGCGCCTGCTCGGCTTCGTCTCCAACTCGGAGCGCAACGACATCGGCCTCTTCTCGCGCTGCGCCGGCGCGGTGATCGACATGGACGCCACGGCGCCCGGACCCCAGCTGATCAGCGCCGGCGAGGTCCCCTCGAGCATGACGATCACGACGGGCGCCCACGCGGGGTGCTTTGCGATCTCCGCCAACGTCGGCTCGTGCGACCTCAGCGTCCTCGACGTCACCGGGCTGGCGGCCTACGCCTTCGAGGAGCCGCCGGAGGACGAGCCCAGCGCGTACGTGTCTCAGATCGTGCCGCGCCGCGCCGACGGGACGCCGCTCGGGGCGCGGCCGGGTCAGGTGATCGCGGTCCCGCCGGATCTCAGCAGCGCCGAGGCGGGCGGCGCCGGCTGCGACCCGGAGCACCCGGGCAGCGTGTACGTCACGTTCCCCGGCTGCCAGCTCGTCGCCGAGGTCGACCTGCGCACCCAGCGGATCCTGCAGAGCCGCCAGTTCGTCCGCGACGGCGGCGGGTTCAAGGTCGTCGACACCGGCCCGGACCCGGTGTGCCCGATCGACTGCGCGGACCAGTTCCTCGATCCGAACTACGCCGACGCGCTGGAGTCGGCGCCGGAGGGCGAGCCGGACGGGATGTACCCGGTCGCGATGGCGCTGATCGAGCCGCCCGCCGAGACCGGGTGCGTCGACGACGCGGACACGAAGGTGGAGGACCACGCGCTCTTCGTCGCCGGGCTCGGGGCCGACACGCTCTTCGAGCTGCGCTACGACGGGACCCGCTGGACCGACGACGTCCTGGAGCTCGAGGTCGACGGGGCGGAGGGCATCGCGGCGATCCGGCCGACGCCGGCGATGAGCCTCTTCGGCACCAACTCGCAGTTCCTCTACTTGATCGCGGGCGACGGCTCGACGCGGGTCGTCCGTCGCGAGCTCGACGTCGGCCGCGACGAGCTCGGCACCGAGTGCGACACGCAGATCGACCCGACGGCGGTCACCGAGACGGCGTGCCAGCCGGCGGAGTTCCCGGGGGAGAACCCGCCGGATCGCCGGCCCTTCGCGCGCGGACCGGGGATCCGCGTCCCGACCGGGGCGATCATCACCGACTGGACCTTCCAGAAGAAGTACCTGAAGACCGACTCGGCGCTCTGCCCCGGGGTCGAGGAGGGCACGGCGGAGGTCGAGGGCTCGTCGCCCTTCATCGGCAGCGGCGTCGTCGGGATCGGCACGACGAGCTTCGGGCGCCTCGTGTTCGCCTCGTTCGGACAATTCGGCCCGCTCGACGACGTGAGCGCCATCTACGACCCGCTCGGCCTGCTCGCCGCCGGCGTCCCCCCGCACACGCTGTGGCCGCAGCAGGACCCCTCGCTCGGCGAGGTCGAGCTGACGGCGCTGCCGCGGCTCGACGACGCGGCGCCCAAGCGCGGGCTCGGCGGAGAGGTGAGCGAGGCGACCGCGACCCGCGTCCTGTCCCCGAGCCTCCGCCGGATCGACGCGGCCTACGTGCCGCTCGAGTGCAAGGAGGACGACGACTGCGACTCGGGCACGTGCGTGAAGGA
>CAZMML010000478.1:0-3991 GCA_964567335.1 uncultured Nannocystis sp.
CGATCGCGTTCGCCCTCGCGGGCGAGGCGCTGGCGCTCTCGCCCGACGGCGCCTGGATCGCGGCGGCGGCGGGCCCGGCGGTCGAGCTGCGCGACGCGGCCGGGGCGCTGGTGTGGCGCGCGGGCGAGGCGTCGCGCGTCCAGGCCGATCGCGGCGGTCGGTCGGAGGGGACGCTCTGCTTCTCGCGCGAGGGCGACGCGCTCGCGCGCTTCGTCGAAGAGGAGGGCTGGCGGGTGTGGTCGCTGCGCGGCGACGAGGTCGGGCGCGTCGCGTCGCGCGAGGCGCTGGCGCAGGTCCCCGGCTTCGCGCCGCCGCGGCCGCGCGGGTGGACGATCGAGGCGGGGACGCGGTCGCTCTTCCGCCACGAGGCGAGCGGCGTGACGATCGCGCTGCCGGCGGTAGGACCGTGGATCTGCAACCCGGCGGCGCCGGAGATCGCGGCCTCGAACGCGCTGCACGTCGAGCTGCGCGGAGCGGGGGCTACTTGACGGCGACGAGCTCGACGTCCAGCAGGTAGTTGCTGAGGTAGCTCAGGTCCAGGGTGGAGAAGAAGCGCTCCCACAGGTGGCGCTTGCGCTTGAAGCGTCGCCGGCGGAAGCGCGCGACGATGCCGTAGGTGACGCCGTAGTGCTCGCGGCGGCGGTGGCCGTCCTCGTAGTAGGTGAAGCTCTCCTCGTTCCAGAAGCACACGTGGGTGGGGTCCTGGAACGCGGTGATCCCCGGGGCGCAGGGGACGTGGATCTGGAAGCTCCCGCCGGGGGCGAGCACGCGGTAGACCTCGTTCATCACGTGGATGATGCGGGTCGCCGGGATGTGCTCGAGGACGTCGATCGCGCGCACCTCGTCGAAGCTGCTGTCCGGGAAGGGGAGCCCCTGGGAGATGTCGAAGACGAGGTCGACGCCCTCCGCGGCGACGATGTCGACGTTGACGAACCCGGGCAAGATCTTCTTGCCGCAGCCGAGATGGAGCTTCGGGTGCTTCGGTGCCTCCATGGGGCGGCGACGTTAACACGGGTGAGCCGGGCGGGCGATCCCGAACGCCCGGCGCTCGCGAGCGGGCACGCGGGCACGCGCCGCGGCGCGCTCGGGGGGGCGGGACCCCGGCGGGCGGGCCGGCGCGGCGGCGGCGGCGGTGTCATACTTGGCTGCGGCGATGTTCATCTACGCGTACCTCTTCGCGTTCGGCCTCGGCGGGGTGCTGCTCCTCGGATCGATCTTCATCGGCGACAAGGACGCAGACGCCAGCGCGGGCGGCGGGGACGCGGACGCGGGCGGCGGCGGCGGCGGCGACGCGCAGGCGCAGCACTTCGACCACGGCGTCGGCGAGGCCCACGGCGGCGTCGCGGGCCTCTTCACGGCCTTCCTCTCGCTGCGCTTCTGGATGTTCTTCCTCGCGTTCTTCGGGCTCACCGGGCTCGTGCTCGACGGCCTCGATCTCGTCGACGACACGACCGTCGCCCTGATCGCCGCGATCGCCATGGGGCTGCTCACCGGCTACGGCACGGTGCTGGTGTTCCGCCGCCTGGCGCACAGCGAGACGAGCACGGCGGCGAGCTCGTCCGACTACGTGGGCCGCTCGGGTCGCGTCCTGGTCGGGTTCGGGGCGGGCGCGCTCGGCAAGGTGCGGCTGACCCTGAAGGGCACCACGGTCGACGTCCTCGCCACCACGGAGGACGAGCGCGCCTTCCAGGTCGGGGAGGACGCGCTCGTGATCGCCATGAACGACACCACCGCCGTCGTCGCCCGCGTCGCGGGCAGCGGCGCTTGATCCTGCAACTCACCGGAGGAACCGCGTGAATTTCTTGTCGCTCCTCGCGGCGCCGTCAGGCGCCCTCTCTAGCTTTGAAGCGCTGACCAAGGACGTCGCGGGCCTCGCGGTCGTCGGCGCGGTCGGGATCGGCCTCTCGATCCTGCTGATCCTGCTGCTGGTCAAGAACTTCCTCTACATCTGTCGCCCGAACGAGGTGCTGATCTTCACCGGACGTCGGCGGGTGCGCGACGGCGTGGACCTCGGCCCGCTCGTGATCCTCGGGCGCGGCGCGATCGACCAGCCGAGCGAGCACTACGGCTGCGGCCGCGGGCGCGCGTGGAAGCTGCCGATCATCGAGGTGGTCGACCGCCTCGACATGACCTCCATGTCGATCGACGTGTACGTGCAGGACGCGTACTCGGCCGGCAACATCAAGCTCAAGATCCACGCGATCGCCAACGTCAAGATCAGCTCCAACCCGCGGCTGATCCGCAACGCGATCGAGCGCTTCCTCGGCCGCTCGACCGCGGAGATCCACCAGGTCGCGCGCCAGGTGCTCGAGGGCGCGGTGCGCGAGGTGCTGGCGCAGATGACCCCCGAGGACGTAAACCACGACCGCCTCAAGTTCGCGGACAACCTGGTCAAGAGCGCCCAGGACGACCTCGACAAGCTCGGGCTGCAGCTCGACACGCTGAAGATCCAGAACGTCTCCGACGACAACAACTACCTCGACTCGCTCGGGCGCCCGCGGATCGCGGAGGTCCTGCGCGACGCCGAGAAGGCCGAGAGCGAGGCGCAGCAGCAGGTCTCGGAGGCGCAGGCGCAGGCGCAGCAGCGCGCCGAGATCGCCAAGGCCGGCGCGGAGACGGCGATCTTGGTCAAGCGCAACGAGCTCAGCAAGGTGCGCTCCGAGCTCGACGGCCGCGCCGCGGCGATCGAGCGCGAGGCCGAGGCGGCGGCCAAGACGGCGCGCGCCTCGGCGGAGCAGGAGCTCCAGACGGTCCGCGGCGAGCTCGAGCAGCGGCGTCTGATGGCCGAGGTGATCATCCCCGCGGAGGTGCAGCGCGCGGCGCAGGCGCTGCTCGCCAAGGGCGACGCGGCGCCGACGGTCGAGAACGGCGCGGCCGTCGCCGAGGTGCTGCGGCTGACCAGCGAGGCGTGGCAGACGATGGGCCCGCACGCGCGCGAGATCTACGTCATCCAACACCTCGAGGAGCTGCTCGCCGCCGTGCTAGAACCGATCCACAAGCTGAAGATCCGCGAGGTGAGCGCGCTCGATCCGGGCGACGGCTCGGCGATCGCGAGCTACGCGGCCTCGTACCCGCACGCGGTCGCCGCCGTGCTGGGCGCGCTGCGCGAGACCACCGGCGTCGACGTGCCCGCGATCCTGGGCGGAAAGGCGGGTGCCCCGTGAACCTCGACGCACTGCTCGCGCTGGTCGGCGTCGCCGCCGTCGCCTTCTTCGTCCTCCTGCTGATCCTCCGCAACGTCCTCTACGTGTGCCAGCCCAACGAGGTGCTGGTCTTCTCGGGCCGGCAGCGGCGCACCGAGGACGGCAAGCTCTTCGGTTACCGGATCATCCGCGGCGGGCGGGCGATCCGGATCCCGCTCTTCGAGGTCGTGGACCGGCTCGACCTGACGAACATGATCATCGAGGTCCAGGTCAAGAACGCCTACTCGCACGGCGGGATCCCGCTCAACATCCACGGGGTCGCGAACATCAAGATCCCGGGCGAGGAGCCGCTGCTCAACAACACGGTCGAGCGCTTCCTCGGGCGCTCGCGCGACCAGATCATGAAGATGGCGCGCGAGACGCTCGAGGGCAACCTGCGCGGGGTGCTCGCGACCTTGACGCCCGAGCAGGTCAACACCGACAAGGAGACCTTCGCCCAGCGGCTGACCCAGGAGGCCGAGCACGACCTGAACAAGCTCGGGCTCGTGCTCGACACGCTGAAGATCCAGAACGTCAGCGACGAGGTCGGCTACCTCGACGCGATGGGCCGGCAGCGGGCCGCGGCGATCCGCCGCGACGCGCTTATGGCCGAGGCGGTGAGCCAGGCGCAGGCGACCGAGCAGCGCTGGACCAACACCCGCAACGCGGAGCTGACGACCATCGAGACGCAGCTGCAGATCGCGCTGAAGGAGACCGACCGACGGATCGCGGACGCGCAGACGCGCCGCGCCGCCCTGATCGCGCAGCAGCAGGCCGAGGTGCAGGCGCTGATCGCCCAGGCCCGCGGC
>CAZMML010000479.1:0-3989 GCA_964567335.1 uncultured Nannocystis sp.
AGGCAAGAGCATCGTCGAGCTCGGCCTCCTCCTGCAGGACCCGGTGATCGGCGAGCGCTGAGGCGGAGCGGCGGGCCCTCGCGGGTGACGCGGGGCGCCGCGGGGGTGCGGCCGCGGAGCCGGGGGCGCCGCCGCGGTTGACGGCCCGTACCCGGGTCACGATCCTGGCCCGGATGCGTGGGGCGGTCGGGACGAGGCGGGAGAACGAGGGGGCGACGCAGACTCGGGACGAGAGGGGGCCCGCGCCGGCTGTCGCCGAGGCGCGGGGCGCCGAGGCGCAGCGGTCGCTGGGCAACCGCGTCGTGCAGCACTTGCTGCGCGCCGGGGCGGCGGAGCCCGGCGAGGCGGCGTCCACACGCGCGGCGGCCCGCGGGCGAGCGTCGCCCGCCATGAGTCTCGCGCACGGCGGCGCGATCCAGCGGGCCTTCGGTCGCCACGACGTCAGCGGCCTGGTCGCGCACGTCGGCGGCGACGCGGAGTTCGCCGCGCGCTCGATCGGCGCGCGGGCCTTCGCCGCGGGGTCCCACCTCGTCTTTGACCAGGCGCCGAGCCTCCGCGTCGCGGCGCACGAGGCGGCGCACGCGGTCCAGCAGCGGCACCTCCGCGGCGGCCCGCAGGGCGAGGCCCGCGCGGCCTGTGAGGACCACGCCGAGGTGGTCGCCGACGCCGTCGTCGCCGGACGCTCGGCGGAGCCGCTGCTCGACGCCTTCGCGGCCGCGCCGGCCGAGGGCGCGGGGGGCGGCGCTGCGCTCCAGCGGGTGACCGACGAGCGCGAGCTCGACGCGCCGCTCAAGATGCCGGACAAGCTGAGCCGCCGCGCCGCGGTCTACCGCGAGGCGAACGCCGTCGCGGTGATGACCCGCCTGGCGGCGACGCAGCACATCAAGGTCGTCGAGGCGGCGAAGAACGTCAACCTCACCGACGGCAAGCAGGCCTCGCGGGTCAAGATCAAGTGGTTCGAGTGGCACGCCGGGTGGCAGGTCAAGGAGGGCTACGTCGACGGCGGGGACATCGCCTACGGGGCGACCGAGCAGACAGCGCTGGACAAGGACGACGAGCGCTTCAAGATCGTGCCGCCCGACCTGGGCAGCGTGCGCGCCGCCGATGTGTACCAGAACGGGCTCTCCGACTGCTACCTGCAGGCGGCGATGGCGGCGACGGCCCGCCACAACCCCCAGGCGATCCTCGACGCGATCGCCGACAACGGCAGGCGCGTGATCGTCTTCCTCTACCTCAAGAACGGCGCGCTGCCGAAGCTGGGCGACCAGGAGGGAGAGCTGGTGCGGACGAGCGTCCTGCTCGATCGCTCGCTCTTCCTCGACCCCCAGTCCAGACCGGTGTACGGCGGGAAGAGCGGCGCGAATAACTACCTGTGGCCGGCCTTCATCGGCAAGGCCTTCGCGGTCCTGCGCGGGAGCTACGCCGACGTGGCGATGGGCCAGTCGTACCTGGCGATGAAGGCGCTGACCGGCCGCGGCCAGGGCCTCGAGGTGGCGAAGAGCAGCGACGCCGGGAAGGCGTGGGGGCACTACGAGCGGATGAAGGCCGCGATCGCGGCGAGCAAGCCGGTCACGCTGGCGACCAGCACCTTCGTCAAGAGCGGCTGGGCCTCCTTCAAGAACGCGGTCAGCCACCTCTCAAAGCAGGGCGACCTGCCGCAGGGGCAGGTCCGCAACCTCCATTCCTACGCGGTGATGTCGATCTCGCCCAACAACCTCACCGAGCAGGACTTCCAGGACGCGATCCCGAACGTCAACGTCGAGCTCCGCGACCCGCGCGACGAGAGCGGCGGGACCTTCACCCGCACGCTGAAGGACATCGTCACCGCGGGGAAGTTCACCTCGCTCCACGTCGGCTGAGGCCTCACGCTGGGTCGCGGAAGCTCGGCGCGCGGCGGGTGAGCGCCGCCTGCACCGCCTCGAGTTGGTTGGGCGCGCCGAGCAGGCCGAGCTGCAGCTCGGTCTCGCGGCGCAGCGCGGCGGCGACGTCGAGCTCCGGCGCCTCGTTGCAGAGCGCCTTGGCGGCGCGGATCGCCTCCGGCGACTGGCCGGCGATCGTCCGCGCCAGCTCGCGCGCGGCCGCCAGCGGGTCCGCGGCGACGCGCGTGACGAGGCCGAGCGCCGCCGCCTCCTCGCCGGACACGACCCGCCCGGTGTAGATCAGCTCGCGCGCCAGGTCCGGCCGCACCAGCCGCAGCAGCGTCTTCGAGGCGCTCATGTCGGGGATCAGCCCGTAGCGGATCTCCATCACCGAGAGCTGGGCGTCGGGCGCGGCGACGCGGAGGTCGCACGCGAGCGCGAGCTGCAGGCCGCCGCCGAAGGCCGCGCCGTGGATCGCCGCGATCACGGGGACCGGGACCTCGGACCAGATCCAGCACGCGCGCTGGGCCCGGTTGGCCGGCGAGGCCTCGCCGCGCTCGAGCAGGGCCTGGCCGCCCTCGGGCCCGAGCGCGAGGAAGGCGGCCCAGTCGAGCCCGGCGCAGAAGGCCTTGCCAGCGCCGTGGAGGACCACGGCGCGGACGCTCCGGTCGGCCGCGATCCGCTCGCCCGCGCCGATCAGCGCGTCGAACATCGCCGGGTCGAGGCCGTTGCGCTTGTCCGGGCGGCTCAGCTGCACCTCGGCGACGCCCCCGGCGATCGCCACCTCCACGCGCTCGCTGCTCATGGGCCGCACTCTAGCGCGGGCGAGCGCGCCATGGACAGCCCCGCGGCTCGACCCGCGGCGATCAGGGCCGGCGGAGCGGGGCCATGTCGGCGAAGCCGCGCGCGTCGTGGGCGGGCACGAGGGTGATCTCGGGGAAGCGGGCCGCGATCGCGGCGACCCGCAGGATGTTCTCTCGCACCCCGGCGGCGTCGTCGTCGGCGAGCATGCGCAGCGGCCACCAGCGCTCGGCGCGTTCGGTGATCCCCTCGCGCTGCCACACGAGGTCGCCGAGGAAGGCGTAGCGGCGGCCCTCCGGGAGCGCGACGAAGACGATCACCGAGCCGGGCGTGTGCCCGGGCGCGGGCACGACGACGACCGAGCCGTCGCCGTGGACGTCCCGGCTGCGCGGGAACCCGAGGTAGGGGCCGCCGTCCAGGGCGAGCTCCTCGTAGCGGACCTCCGGCAGGCTGCGGGCGACCTCGGCGAGGCCGCCCTCCGCGATGAAGCGGCGCTCCTCGGCCGTGACCCACACCGGCGTGCCCGGGAAGTCGGGGACGCCGCTGACGTGATCCCAGTGCGCGTGGGTCACGAGGATCGCCCGCAGGCGCCTCGGGTCGTAGCCGGCCGCGTCGAGCTGGTCCGCGGCCGGGACCCCGCGCTCGTAGCTGGTCGCGGCCCGGAAGAGCGCGGACATGCGGGCGAAGTGGGCCTCGATGTCGCGCCCGAAGCCGGTGTCGATCAGGAGGTCACCGCGCGGGTGGCGGACGAGCGCCGCGCTCATCGTGAAGTCGCGGGCCTCGCGGAAGGAGCCGCCGCGGTAGGCGAAGCCGGCGCTGCGGTGCGTGACGCCGGTGGCGATCGCGCGCAGCGTCATCTCGGGCGGCGGCGTGGCCGGCGGAAGCGGCCCCGCGAAGGGCTCCGGCTCAGGGAGAGGCGCCGCGCGGCAGGTGTCGAGCAGCAGCGCGGCGAGCAGCAGCGCGAGCGCCAGCAGCGCCCAGCGCCTCCGCCGCGGCGACGCTCCCCTCATGGGCCAGGAGTACACCCCGGAAGGGAGCCGCGTACAACCCCACCAGCCCCGCGAGCAGCCGGACCGATCATCCCCCTCGAACGCGACCGTCGAGCCAGCGAGCGCTCCGCCGACGACGCTGGGCGTCAGGCGGACTGGTCAGTGGCACTGAAGTGCGCCGCGGACGGCGGCGAAGTCACCTCGCGCGAGCGCGTCGCCCGGGATCCAGAAGTAGAAGAATCCGCCGTCCTGGTTGAGGAGCAGCTCGTCGTCCTGGACGGCGTCGATCTGCAGGAGCAGGCGCCAGCGACAGGCGTCGCGCCGGGCCTGCAGCGCCGCC
>CAZMML010000480.1:0-3981 GCA_964567335.1 uncultured Nannocystis sp.
AGCACGCCGCCGAGGTCCGCGCGATCCTCAACGACGTCCGCGACAAGACCACCGCCCACACCCGCCTCGAGGACGACTGGCTGCCGCTGTCCGGCTTCTGCGACAACTGCGGCCGCGACACCGTCGACCTCAAGATCACCGGCGAGTGGACCGTCCACTACACCTGCAGCGCCTGCCACCACGTCGCCGACGTCGACCTGCGCCAGGGCGGCAACATCAAGCTCCCGTGGCGCATCGACGGGCCGATGCGTTGGGCCTTCGAGCGCGTCTGCTTCGAACCCGGCGGCAAGGACCACAGCACCGCGGGCGGCAGCTTCGACACCGCCAAGGACATCGTCCGCGTCGTCTACGGCTGGCGCGCCCCCGAGTACGTCGGCTACGACTTCGTGCGGATCAAGGGCCGCGCCGGCAAGATCTCCAGCTCCAAGGGCGATGTCGTCACCGTCGCCGATTGCCTCGAGGTCTACGAGCCGGAGCTCCTGCGCTACCTCTTCGTCTCCTACCGGCCCAACACCGAGTTCCAGATCAGCTTCGACCTCGACGTCGTCAACCTCTACGAGGGCTACGACCGCGCCCGTCGGCTCGCCTACGGCCTCGAGGAGGCCAAGGACCCGAAGGCGAGGACCCTCGCCCAGCGGGCCCGCCAGCTCGCGAGCGTCGACCACCGCCGCATCGTCCAGGGCGAGCCGATGCCCTTCGGCCCCGCCTTCCGCGACCTCGGCGTGGGCCTCCAGATCTTCGAGGGCGACCTCGACAAGACGGTCCGCCACTACGAGCTCGCCGGCCTGGTCCGCAGCGACGAGGAGCGCGCCCGCACCCGCCAGCGCGCCCGCTGCGCCTGGAACTGGCTCCGCGACTTCGCCCCCGACGAGTTCCGCTACCACCTCCGCCGCGAGCCCCTCCGGCGCGACCTGTCGCCCGAGCAGGCGCTCTGCCTCTCCCGCCTCGTCGCCACCCTCCGCGACGTCGACTTCCGCTCCGAAGACAACTTCCCTGTCCTCAAGACCCTGTGGGAAGGCACCGGCCTCGACAACAAGACCTTCTTCCCCGTCGTCTACGACCTCCTCATCGCCCGCGAGAAGGGCCCCAAGCTCACCACCCTCCTCGTCGCCATGGGCAAGCCTCGCGCCCTCGCCCTCCTCGAGCCCAGCCTTCAGCGCTGAGCGCCCGTCCACCCCGCCGCGACCGAACGCTCCACCTCGCGGAGCCACGCCACGCACCGCGCCGCGTCCGCGTCGCTCAGCCCGCGCACCCACGCCACGTGCTCGACGTGGGGCTCCTCGGCCGCCAGCGCGAGCGGACAGGACGACGCGGCCGGCTGCAGGGTCGGCAGCTCCTGCCCGCGCTCTCGCAAGAACGACGCCAGCCGCTTCTCGCGCTCCTCGATGTTCCGCTCGATCGCCTCGATCGCCGCGGTGACCACCGCCCGCAGGTCCCCGCGCGACGCCGGCACGCGCGCCAGCCTGACCTCGCGGTACCACGCCCGCAGCGCGTGGAGCTGCGCGATGTAGCCGACGTTCCGCCCCGCCCGCGGCTCGACCCCGTCGAGCGCGCCGGCGACGTACTCCTGGTCGAGCGCTCGCGGCGGCTGGAGCACCATCCTGCCCTCCGGAACATCCTTGCGCAGCACCTGCCCCGCGCCGACCACCGCGCCGAACCCGATCTTGCGCGGCCCGACCATCCCGCCCGCGCCGCCGAGGAAGATCCGCGGCTCGCGGAGGAGCACCCCCTGCGGCACGTCGCCGATCAGCGACGCCGTCGCCTTGTCCCCACGCGCACCCCAGGGCGTGAAGTTGAAGTGGATGAACCCGCTTCCCACCTCGGAGTGGTCCTCGCGCGAGGTCCCTCCGGCGAGCAGCGCGTCGCAGAAGTTGATCAGCGAGCCGAGCGTCCCGAAGCAGAGCACGATCGTCTGCTTGAGCCCCACCGCGTGCGCAGTGCTCGCCTCCTCTTCGAGCAGCGTCCCCTCGCGCAGGTGCGCGGCCGACCCCGCCGAGGCCCCGCGGAGCAGCACCGCCCCTTGCGCGAACCCCCCGTCGATCCGCGCCTTCTCGCCGAGCACGCAGTCGACCGCGACCACCGGACCCTCGCGACCGAGCTCCGCCCCCGGCCCGAGGAAGGTCCGCGCGCCCTGCACCCGCGTCCCCGGGTGCAGCACAGCGCCCGCGTGGATCCGCTCGACACGCACCTCGGGCGCGACGTAGGTCTGACGGCGATCGACGATCTCCACCCCGCGAGCCGCCAGGTCCGCGAGCTTCTCCTCGATCACGGCGACCTCGACCATCGGCGCCGGCTATACCACGGCTACGACCTTCTCCCGGACCCGGGAGATCGGCTACCTTCTCCAGCGCCATGGCCATGAACGAGGGGGCGAAACTCACAGAACAAGAGCTTCGGGACGCCGCCGCAGAGGCTGGGATCTCCCCCGAAGAGCTCCGACGTGCCCTCGTCGAGCGCAACCCCGAGAGCCCGAGCAAGGCCCTCGCGCGTCGCCACAGCGACGAAGGCCTCGCCACCTACAGCGCCGAGGCCAACCTCCAGCTCCCCCCCGACCACGCCCTCGACGTCGTCCGCCGCGCCCTCGCCCGGCAAGTCGGCCACTCCGGTCACCGGCAGGGCTCCGCCCGCGCCGACATCGTCGACGAGCAGGCCGGCGTCGTCTACAAGGTCAGCTCCGCCAGCGACGGCAGCGGCGGCGCCCTGGTCAAGGTCGAGGTCGACGGCGGCGCCGCGCGCAGCCACCTCGCCCTCGGCGGCGTCATCCTCGGCGGCCTCGCCCTCGGCATTACCGCCTTCGGCGCCCTCCTCGCCCCTCTCATCATGTGGTTCGGGATCTCGCTCGGCGTCGCCAGCGCGGCCGGCCTGGTCCTCGCCAGCTCCCGCGCGGCGGCCCGCCGGAAGCACGCCGAACTCGTCGTCGCCCAGGCCCTGGTCGAGGCCGAGGAGGCCCCCGCGCCCGCCTCGGGCCCCCGCGCCCTCCCGCCGTCCTGACGGTTGACCCCCGCCGCGCGCGCGTTCATCGTGGGCGCATGGCGAGCGAGCCGACCGAGGGCGAGCGCCCCTCCGGGCCGAAGTACATCACCGCCGAGGGCTTCAAGAAGCTCAAGGACGAGCTCGACTTCCTGTGGAAGGTCGAGCGCCCGCGGGTCACAAACGAGGTCTCGGCCGCGGCTGCTCTCGGGGACAGGTCCGAGAACGCCGAGTACATCTACGGCAAGCGGCGCCTCCGCGAGATCGACCGCCGCCTCGAGTTCCTCGCCAAGCGCATCGAGTCGCTCACCGTCTTCCGCCCGCCCATTCGCCCCCCCGAGAAGGTCACCTTCGGCGCGTGGGTCTCCCTCGAGGACGAGGACGGCGCCGAGGTCCACTACCAGCTCGTCGGCCCCGACGAGTTCGACGTCGAGGCCGGAAAGATCAGCATCGCCTCCCCCGTCGGCCGCGCCCTCCTCGGCAAAGAGGAGGGCGACGAGGTCTCCGTCGACCGCCCCCGCGGCCGCGTCACCTTCACGATCACCGCCATCAGCTACACCCCTCCGTCACGATCATGAGCACCCTTCAAGGCAAGACCCTCTTCATCACCGGAGCCAGCCGTGGGATCGGCCTGGCGATCGCCCTCCGCGCCGCCCGCGACGGCGCCAACATCGTCATCGCCGCCAAGACCGCCGAGCCGCACCCCAAGCTCGCGGGCACGATCTTCACCGCCGCCGCCGAGGTCGAGGCCGCGGGCGGCAAGGCCCTCCCCCTCGTCTGTGACATCCGCTTCGAGGACCAGGTCCTCGCCGCCGTCGAGCGCGCCGCCGAGACCTTCGGCGGCATCGACATCCTCGTCAACAACGCCAGCGCGATCAACCTCACCGGCACCCTCGCGACCCCGGTCAAGCGCTACGACCTCATGCACGGCGTCAACACCCGCGGCACCTACCTCTGCTCGCAGGCCTGCATCCCCCACCTCCGACGCGCGAGCAACCCCCACGTCCTCAA
>CAZMML010000481.1:0-3967 GCA_964567335.1 uncultured Nannocystis sp.
TTACAGCGGCGGCCGCTTCGTCGCGGTGCCGTGCGCGGTGAGCGGCGAGATCGTGGCGCTCCTGGACTTCGAGGCGTGGCAGTACGCGCCGAAGAGCGCGCCCGCGGAGCGGATGTTCGTCGACCAGCGCGCGATCTGGGCGGCGGTCGAGGACGGGGTGCTCTACCTCAGCTTCGGCCACCACACCTACGCGCGCAGCTCCGGCGGCCAGAACGCGTACCTCAGCGCGCTCGACCTGGCGAGCGGCGAGCTGCTGTGGCGCAGCGCGCCGCTGGTCGCCAACGCGGGGACCTTCGTGATCCGCGGCGGCGCGATCATCACCGGGTACGGCTTCACCGCCGAGCCCGACGCGCTCTACGTGCTCGACCGCGCGACCGGCCGGACGCTGAGCAAGACCCGGGTCAAGAGCGGGCCCGACTACCTGCTGCTCCGCGGCGAGCGCCTCTTCGTCCGCTGCTACGATCAGGACTACGAGTTTCTCCTGCAGTGAGGACCGGCGATGGAACGGATCAAGGCCTTCTTCCGCAACACCTTCCTGGCGGGGATCTTCGCCGCGATCCCGCTGGTCGCGACGGTGGTCGTGCTGTGGTACATCGACAAGCTGACGCGCGAGCCGCTCAAGGCGCTGCTCGGGCTCGACGTGCCCTTCCTCGGCTTCGTGGTCGCGCTCGGGCTGATCTTCGTGCTCGGGATCCTGGTCCGCAGCCTGCTCGGCCGCTTCCTCCTCACCGCGCTCGACCGCCTGCTGATGCGCGTGCCGGTGCTGGCCGACCTCTACAAGGCCTGGAAGCAGATCTCGCTGACGCCCGGGGGCAGCGAGGGGATGTACGCCCGCGTCGTCCTGGTCCAGCTCGACGGCGACGCGTGGCACGTCGCGTTCACCACCGGCGACGCGATCGAGCACGACCCGGGGACGATCTGCGTGTTCGTGCCGATGGCCCCGAACCCGCTCGCCGGCCGCCTGCTCTTCGTCCCCCGCGCGCGCACGCGGCCGACGACGATGACGGTCGAGGAGGTGTTCAAGTTCCTGCTCTCGAGCGGCAACTACGTGCCGCCCGCGGTCGGCGAGGCGACGCGGGTCGAGCGGGCCTGAGCGGAGAGCCGACGTCGCCGCGACACGCGGGGTCGCCCCGATATCCGCAGGGCGTGGCGGCCGCGGCGAACTTGGGACACAGCGGGGGGCCCCATGCCTCGCGCGCAGACTGCCCGCCGCGGCCCCATCGCAGCCCTGACGCGACCAGCGTCGAGCGCGTGGCATGGCAGGTCCCGCGTCGCCGCGGCCGCCGCGCCCGCTCGAGGCATCTGGGCCCCGCGTACTCGCGGATCGAGATGTACCGGCGGCGGCACTAGCCCGCGAGGATCGACCAGATCGCCAGGTACTGCAGCGCCGCGGCCGTGAACACGAGCAGATGGAAGACCTCGTGGTAGCCGAACACGACGGGCGCGGGGTTGGGCCAGCGCAGGGCGTACACCACGAAGCTGACGAGGTAGACGGCCCCGCCCGAGGTCAGCAGCAGGAAGTCCCGCGGGCTGACGGCCGCGCGCAGGGCCGGGAGGCAGGGCACGGTCAGCGCGCCCATCACCACGTAGAGCGTCGCGTTCACCCCGCGGTGTCCTCGGGACCACCACAGCGCCTTCGCGCCGCCGAGCACCGCAGCGCCCCAGATCGACGGCAGGAGCCAGCGCCCAGGGCCGGGCGTCATCGCGTAGGCGATCGGCGTGCAGCTCCCGGCGATCATCAGGTAGATGTTGGCGAGGTCGATCTTCCGCAGCCACAGGAAGGTCCGCACCGGCCAGCTCGGCCGGTGATAGAGCGCGCTCCCGATCAGGAGCAGCAGCATGGCGGCGCCGTAGATCGCGGCCACCGTGGTGGCCGGCCCGGGGCGCGCCGCGAGCACGAGCAGGACCACCGCCGGGACCGCCGCCGCCACCGCGAAGAGGTCGGCCACGCCGCGGAGGCGCGGGCGCACGAGCGAGGAGCTGGCCGAGTGCATCGTCGCGGGCACGGGCGCGCCTGGTGCCCGTGACCCCCGCCGCGCGGCAATACGCGCTGCGGGGTGCGGCGTCCGGGCGCGTCGGTGGGCGCCGCGCGGCGCCGCAGTTGCTCCGCCTTCACGAACTCCGGCTGGGAGTGTCCGGCCTCCTCGAGTTTTGCGGGTAGGGGCAGGTTTGTCGTCGCGTCGGGTTTGCGTCGGCCACGTGTCGGCCATGTCGGGACCGGCGTCGGCCGCCGTGTCGGTCACGGCACCGGTCACGACACAGTCCCCGGGGCAGTGCGGACCCCACGGCACCGTGGCGACCCATCGCCGGGCGAGGTCGAGGCACCGGGGACGAGCTGGTCGACGGTCGACGAGTTCCGCAGGTGCCGATGATCCGCGCCGCACGAAGTCGGAGGCCTGATGGTTGGGCCGTCCTTATGGCCAGGTGTGGGTGCGGACGCGGACGCGGAGGTCGCCCCACTGGTAAGGGACGGCGGTGTCGGGGCGGCTGGCGGCCGGTGAGCCCGGGGGGAGGCCGGTGCGGACCTCGGCGAGGCGCCAGGGGGCGGCGCCGGAGCGGCGGATCGTCAGCGGGACGCCCTCGGGCGGCGGGGCGTAGATCGTGACGAGCCGGGTGTTGGCGGGGCCCTGCCGCAGGGCGGCGGGGTCGAGGCGCTCGTCGCCGACGGAGAGGCCGCTCAGGGTGTCGCCGGGGATCTGGAGGACCACGGCGAGGGCGTCGGGCGCGGCGCGGACGAGGTAGGTGTCGGGGCCGGCGGGCGTGAGGGAGGGGCCCTCGCCGAGGAGCGGCTCGGCGGCGAGGCTCGGGTAGGCGCGCGCGCTCCAGGGCAGGTGCGCCTGCGGCTCGCCCCAGGCGGCGGCGGCGGCGACCTCCGGGGGGAGGCCGGCGGGGGCGTCGGCGAGGTAGGCGGCGGTGCCGGCGTCGAGGTCGGTGAGGTGGATCAGGCTCAGCTTGGCGGGGTGATCGACGTCGACCCGCGGGGCGCGGGCGGCGAGGAGGCCGAAGGCGAGGGCGAGGAGGACGAGGAGCCAGGTGCTCCGGGACAGGGCCTTTTCGCCCTGTTCTTCGGCGCAGAGGGGCGCGAGGGCGGTGGCGATCCAGCCGACGGTCGCGCCGGCGAAGAGGCCGGAGAGGCCGAGGGCGTCGCCGAGGGCCGGGACCAGGGGGGGCCACAGGGTGCAGGCGAGCAGGGCGCCGAGGGCGGGGTGGAGAGCCGCGAGGAGGGCGGGGGCGAGGGCGAGGATCGCGGCGCCCGGGATCGCGAGGGCGAGGCCCAGGGCGAGCAGCGTCCACACGATCCAGGTCACGTGGGCGGCGAGCGCGGGGCCGGCGCGGCGGGTGGTGCGGCGGAAGAGCGCGAGGCAGGCGGCGAGGACCGCGGCGGTGAGGGCGAGGAGCGGCCAGTGCGGGGACGCGGGCCAGGGGCCGAGGGGCCCGGAGAGGGCCTCGACGAGGCGCAGGGTGCCAGCGCCGAGGGCGGCGCCGAGGACCGGCGCGAGCGCGAGCGCGGCGAGGGCGAGGAGGCCGCGGCGCACCGGGCGGCCGGGGGGCGGGGCTCCGGCCGCCCGGCGGACCCGGACGAGGAGGGCGAGGAGCGCGAGGAGGGCGAGCGGGAGGTCGAGCCACGCGGGCCAGCGGAGGAGCGCGGCGCCGAGGAGGTCGACGTAGCTCGCGTTGTGGGAGGTCTTTTGGGACAGGTCGGAGGCGAGGAGCCCGCGGGCGGCGGCGAGGACGCCGTCGCCCTGCTGCTGGAGGCTGCCGAGGTCGAGGTGGGCGAGGTCGTCGCGCGGGGTGTGGTAGCGCTGGACGCCGCCGATGAAGGCGAAGTTCATGCCCTGGACGCCGTGGCGCTTGAAGATCGTCAGATCGGTGTCGTTGGGGAGGCGGCGGTAGATCTCGTAGGAGAGCGACTGGGCGCTCGGGCGCGGGGCGCCGGCGAGGGCGGAGATCAGGGCGATGTTGTCGT
>CAZMML010000482.1:0-3958 GCA_964567335.1 uncultured Nannocystis sp.
GGGTCTCGGTGCGCAGGACTTGGGAGACGCCCGCGAGGTCGTCGCCGATCAGCCCGCGCGAGATGTGGACCAGGAAGTGGCCGCCGTCGAGCGCGCCCGCGAGGTCGCGCGCGAGGGCGGCGACGTGGGGCGAGGGGGCGGCGAAGAAGATCAGCTCGGCGGCCGCGAGATCGGCCGGTCTTTCGACCAGACGGATCACCTCGGTGCCGGGGCGCTGCGGGCGGCGGCTCCACAGCAGGACGCGCCGTCCGGCGCGCTCGGCGGCGCGGGCGAGGCCCCAGCCGAAGTGACCGCCGCCGACGACTCCGATCGGCGGGGCGCTCATGCCTTGCCTCCCATCGCGGCGATGCTCCGGGCCGCGGCGAGGGTCTCGGGGGTCGCGAGCGCCTCGGCCCAGGGGAGCAGGCGGTTCTGGTAGAAGAGGAGCAGGTTCGGGTCTTCGAGCATGATGTCTGCGCCGGTCTCGCGGGCGACGGGCCGCGTGTGGTAGTCGCTCCAGGCGATGAGCGCGTCGGCGACGATCCGCTCCGGGGTCTGCCCGCGCAGGACCGGGCCGAGGCGGACGCGCCCCGCGGCCTCGAACTCGAGCAGGCGGTCGCGCGCCGTGCCGACCTCGGCGATCAGCTGCTCGCGCGGGAGGGCGACCTCGCCGCGGCGGCGCTGGCGGGAGTAGAGGTCGAGCTCGGGGGTGGCGTGGACGAGGTGGCGGTAGAGGATGTGGGCGACGAGCTGAGTCCAGATGATCACCGTCTCGCGCTGGAAGGCGCGGGCCACCGCGTCGCCGAGCTCGCGGGTGTAGCCGGCGTCGCGCGCGGGGTCGACGGTGGGGACGCCGCGGCGGCGGACGTAGGAGCTGGGGTCGACGGGCAGGCCCGAGGGGGCGAGCGAGCGGCCCTCGTCGTCGACCGGGTTGCAGAAGGGGTCCATGGCGTCGCCGAAGCGGAGGACGAGGGCCGAGCGGAGCTTGGTGAGCTTGTTGAAGAAGGCGAAGACGCGGTCGGCGCGCGACGACTCGTCGTTCTCGATGATGTAGCGGGCCTGGCCGGCGCCCTTCAGGTGGTCCTCGATCAGCGTCTCCGCCTCGAGGACGAGCGCGTAGTTGAGGGTCGCCGGGACGAAGAAGACAGGGCGGTGGATCCCGCGGGTCTGGTTGCGGGCGAAGGCCTCGACGCCGGTGCCGGCGAGGCCGAGCTTGAGGCGGCGCTCGATCATCCCCGAGCGCGAGCGGGTGCCGCCGGGGAAGAAGAGCGAGTGGTAGCCGCGCTCGATCATCAGGCAGGAGTAGGCCTTGAGGACGTCCTTGTAGAGGCCCGCGCTGATCCGGCGGTCGACGCGGTAGGCGCCGAGGTTGTGCATGAAGAAGCTCAGCAGCGGGTTGCTGAAGAGGTTCTTGCCGGCGCCGTAGACGACCGGCGGGAGCCGCTCCCGCATGAGGACGTAGCCGATCGCGACCGAGTCGAGGTTCGACGAGTGGGTCGGGACGAGCACGAGGGTGCCGATCTCCGCGAGGCGGCGGAGCTTGTCGATGGGCCCCTCGGCGGTGATCAGCGAGTCGAGCTGGCGCGCGCCGGTCAGGACCATCTCGGGGATCGAGGCCGGATTCATCGCCGCGGTCAGGACGCCGGGGACGATCTTGGTCGCCAGCGCATAGACGCGGGGGTCGAAGTTGCCGGCGACGTCCTCGGCCATGGTGCGCGCGGAGGCCCGGAGGCGCTCCTGCCGCTCCTCGTCGGTCATCTTGCCGAGGCGGCGGACGAGTCGGCGCCACGCCCCGAGGGCCTCGTCGGCCTCGCCGTCACCCTGGGCCGAGAGCCGGCGGATCTCCGCGTTGCCCGCCTCGTTCAGGACATAGAGGAGCTTCTTCGGGTCGTGCCCGTGTTGCTCGACGACGCGGTGGACGACCTCGGCGATGATCTCGTCGCGCTCGCCGTTGAAGCGGAAGATCTGGGGATCCCCCGCCCGCGGCCGCGGGCCCAGGAAGGCCGGCAGCCGCAGCGGTCGGGACAGCATGCGGAACACGAGCGAACTCATGGAGGCCGCATCATAGCCGCCTGGGGCGGCCGGGTCAGGCCCGCGAGATCGCGCCTAGGTGCCGATCGGCTCGCAGTACAGCGAGTACACCTCGTTGGAGTAGCCCGGCTCGCAGCTACACGAGGGCTTGCCGTCGACCGCCGAACAGGTCCCGTGCTCGCCGCAGAAGAACCCGCGACAGACGTTGAACTTGTCGTAGCAGTAGTTGCCGTCGGGGTCGCAGAGGACGTTCATCTCGTTGCACAGATCGCCCGGGGCGCAAAAGCCGCCTGGCGAGCCAGGCGGCGGCTCCTTGGGTCCGGGGCCCTCATAACAAGCAGCCGCCGTCAGCCCGCAGAGCAGCAGGGCGAGTCCGCAGAGCGTCCGCAGTCGTCCGGCGCTGGGCCGGCCTTGTCCGTAGCCACGTTCCTGCATCGTCACGCACCTACGGTACCTCCGCTCGGGCGCCGAAGGGAAGCTCCATGTGTTGCTCGGCCCTCGGGCCAGGAGAAATTTAAGGTCTCCTGGCTCACATGTCTCGCCAGCAGGGTGACGGCGGCGGAGCCGAGGCCACCGGGGAGCTGCTCCCGGACCTGCGGCCAGGACTCGAGAGGGGTTGCTCGGGCCAGGGGCCCTGGGTAGTGTGAGGGCGATGCTCGCCCACTCCCACAAGGCGCTTCGTCCGGGGACCGGCCTCACCGCGGCCATCCTCTTCATTACCCTGCCGCTGTCGGGGCTGCCTCAGCTCGCGGTCGCCGGAGATGTGACGCCGGCCCAGGCGGCGAGCTCGCGCAAGCCGACGCAAGACCGGGCCAAGACGCTGCTGTCGAGCGACCCGGGGGAGGCCGCAGACATCCTCAGCTCCGAGGCGAAGAAGTCGCAGGACCCGGTCCTCTTCATCGACGCGGCGGAGGCCTACAAGGCGGCCGGCGTGGCGGACCGGGACAAGGCGGCGGTCGAGGCGGCGATCGAGCACGCGTCGATCGGCCTCGACATCCTCCACTTCCAGCAGGACCCCCGCTGCGATCCGCAGTGGCAGCACGTTGGTTCGACGGAGTTCGACCGGGAGATCTCTCGCGGGCGGAAGGTGATCGCGGACAGCGAGCAGGCGCTCCGCGACCTCGACAAGCCGGTCGAGGAGGCCCCGCCGCCCCCCGACGACTCCGACAAGAAGACGCCCCGCGACGGCCGCGGGCTGATCGCCGCCGGCTCCCTCCTGACCGTGGTCGGCGTCGGCGGGCTCGGCATGATCGGCGCCGGGATCGCCCTCAGCGCCAAGGCGCAGAAGGATGTCGAGGCCCTCGACCCCTCGAGCCTGACCTACGACCAGGACGTCTACGACCTCGACAAGAAGGGCAAGGGCGCCAACGTCATCGCCTACGCGGGGATCGGCGTCGCCGCCGTCGGCCTGATCGCCGGCGCGACCTTGCTCGCGCTCGGGGTCAAGAAGCGCAAGAAGTACCGCGCCGAGAACCCCACGGACGAGACGGCGCTCCACGTCGTGCCGGCGCTCGGCCGCGGCTTCGCGGGCCTCAGCCTCGGCGGTCGCTTCTGAGGCGGCCTTCACAGGAACTTTCGCGCAGGAGTTTTCGGCCATGTCTCTTCGCACCTTCACCGCCCTCACCGCCCTCGCCCTGGTCCTCGGCGGCGCCGCCCCTGCCGCGGCGGCCGCCGCGTGCAACGACGCGAGCGGGGTCTGCCTCGGGCCCAACAAGGGCGCCAAGTGGGAGCCCGACGCGACCCTCACCGCCAAGCAGATGAAGGCCAAGCGCAAGGGCCCGGCGTGCAGCGTCGCCTTCGAGATCGACGGCGGGCGCGGCAGCGTCTTCGTCGACGGCCGCTACGTCGGCACCGGCCCGGTCAGCGGGGTCTCGCTGCTGCCGGGCAAGCACGACGTGCAGGTCCGCGACGGCCAGAAGATCCTCGCCGAAGGGGTCCTCACGGTGCC
>CAZMML010000483.1:0-3957 GCA_964567335.1 uncultured Nannocystis sp.
GGGCGTGTGGCCGGGTCGGAGGATGTATCCTGACGGGGTGCGATCGTGCCTGGGCATGCTGGGGCTCGCGGCGTGCACCGGCTGGCGAGCGCCGGAGCCAGAGCCAGAGGCGGAGCGCTCGCCGCCGGCCGCGCTGGCTCAGCAGATGCGCCTCGAGCTGCCGCCGTGCAGCGGCGACGACGCGTCGACTGGCGGTTGGTCGGCGTGGATCGGGCTCGACGAGGTCCGCTGGGCCGCTCCGGGCCTCGCGTCGAGCCGCTCCGCGCTCGCGCTGCGGGCCGGAGCGCTGGACGGGCAGGGCGGCCCAGGCCTGATCGGCGCGCTCTACGATGTGGTGGCGCAGGACGTCGAGACGGGGTTCCTGGTCGATCTCTACGTCGACACGCGGGTCCCGCTGACGACCGCGATGACTGTCCACTACACCCTGAGCCGCGCGGGCGCGTCGGGGTTCTTCCTCGCGTGCGGGGCCGCGGACGCGAGCCGCGGGCTGCGGATCGAGCCGCTGCGCTGGGGACCCGAACCCGCGCGCGAAGCGAGGGCGGAGGGGCTCGCCGGGGATCTGGCGCTCGAGTGGGCCGGCGGGGCGCTGCGAGCCTGGGCGCTGCCCAGGCCGCGCCACTTTCCGCCCTTCGACTCGGCCTCTCAGGTCCGGCAGGCGGGCGCCGGGGACGCGGCGCCCGCGGTCGACGTCCCGGAGCGGGTGCCGCTGACGCTGGCCGCGGGCGAGGACCGACCGCTGACGCTCGCGGGAGTGGGCGAGCTGGCGTCGCGGCTCTGCGCGCGCGAGCGCGGGCCCTTCGGGGTGCGCTTCGAGGTGGAGCCGACGACGCCCTACGCCGAGGTGGTCGCGGCGATCAGCGCGGCGACGCCGCCGCCGAGCTGCCGCGGTCCGCGGCGGCTCGAGCTCGGCGGCTGGGGCGCTCGCGAGCGCGGGGAGGCCGTGTCGCTGGAGCGGGCGCTCGCGCTGCCGGCGGCCGCCGAACGATGATGGCATGTCTTGGAGGACATGTTATGGGCCCTGGGCGCGGGCGTCGAGGATCGCCCGCCGGAGGGCCGCGAGGGGGGCGTCCGAAGGGGCGCCAGGGCGCGAGAAGACGTAGTACGAGGTGGACGGGAGCTCGGGGATCGGGCGGGCGACCTGGCCGCGCCGCGGGCGGCAGATCCCGCTGACGACGGCGAGGCCGACGCCGAGGGCGACGAAGTGGAGCGCGAGCTCCCACCCCTGCGCCTCGACGGCGGGGCGCCAGGCGACGCCAGCGGCGAGCAGCGCCCGGCCGAGGCTCTGGCGGTGCGGGCGGTCGGGCGGCGGCACGACGAGGGGCTGCCCTTCGAGGTCGCGGAGGCCGATCTCCTCGCGGCTCGCGAGCGGGTGGTCTTTGGGACAGACGAGGACCTGCGGGAAGCGGCCGATCAGGGCGCAGTCGAGGTCGGTCGGGAGGACGTCGAGCGCCGAGACGCCGAGGCTCGCCTGCCCCTCGCGCACGGCCGCGAGCGCGCCGTCGCGGTCGCGGGTGAGGAGGCGCAGCGCGGCGGGCGGTCGACGGAGATAGCCGCGGATCGGCTCGCCGAGGAGGTAGAGGAAGGAGCCCTCGCCGGCCGCGAGGGTGACCGGCTCGCGCTCGCCGCCGCCGCGCAGCGCCTGGAGGAGATCGCCGGCGTGGGCGCGGGTCTCGCGGGCGAAGCGGGCGACGGCGCGTCCGGCGTCGGTGAGCTCGAGGACCCGGCCGCGCTTGCGGTAGAGGGGGACGCCGAGCTCGGCCGAGAGCTTCTTGATCTTGGCGTGGAGAGCGGGCTGCGAGAGGTGCAGCGCCTCCGCCGCCCGGGTGAAGTTGAGGTGGTCGGCGAAGACGGCGAAGGCGGCGGCGGCGTCGAGGTCGAACACGGCCGGAGGATCACACGACGTCGGCCGTGCGCGCGCCGAGGGCGTGCAGGAGGTCGCGGTAGAAGGCGGCGGTCGCGGCGGCGCGGCCGGGGAGGGCGCGGGTGCCCCAGACGACCGAGACCGTGCGTCGCGTGCCTGCGTGAGTCTTGGTCCGCTGCGAGTCCTTGACCGGGCCGGCGCAGGGCCCCTCGGCGTCCCAGAGCGAGAGCAGGCCGCCGATGTCGATGACCTGGCCGGAGGGGTTGAAGACGTACGCGGCGCCGGGGGGCGGGAGCGCGACGTGGAGCGGGGGGTGGGCGAGGTCGAGGTCGACGACGCTGATCGGCAGGCCGCTGTGCAACGAGGCGACGTTGCAGGCGTCGACGGCGGCGTTGATCGAGGCCAGGGAGCCCTCCGCGGCGGCGCGCAGGAGGTACTCGGAGGCGGGCTTGCTGCGGCCGGTGGGCTTGAAGCCGCCAGCCCGCAGGAGGTCGCGGACGGCGGCGCGGACGGCGTCGTCGGCCTGCAGCGGCGCCGGGGCGTCCAGGCGCAGGCGGGCGACGAGGTCGGGCGGAGAGGGGAGCTCGCCCAGGGGCCGCGGCAGGTCGGTCGTGAAGGCGCTCAGCTCGAGCGAGGGGTGCGGGTCGACGCGCAGCATGGCGGGAGCATCCACGAGGGCGCGTCTCCGCGCAAGCCGTCGCGGGCGCACCGAGGCTGGGTTGTTGACAGGTTGTTGTGGACGCGTCTGAGGTATGTCACCTCATTGGCGGAGCTCGCGGTCGCGCCCCGCGAGCGCGTGGATGCGCGTCCCCGCGGGGGCGCGCGGACGGGAGCGGTCCCGTGGGGATGCTCGGTCCTGGACGCGAGCAGCGCCTGCGCGTGCGCGCTCCGGCGAGCGGTCCGGATGAGCTTGCTGCCATGGTGCGTCCGTGTTACCAGAGATCCCCTGGACGCCGTGTAGCCGCGCGGCGAGCGGTCCATGCATCTGTCCTTCGTCAACCGCCCTCGCGGCGCGCTCGCGTTTCAGGTCATCCTCGACGACGGCAGCGTTGCGGCGACCAGCGGGGCGTACGCCGACCGAGAGGCGGCGATGCGGGCCATGGAGGTCCTCCTCACCTGCCTCCGCGAGGGCGTCGGAGCGGAGCGCGCGGTCAAGGGCGGGCAGCACCGGCTGGTCTTCCACGGCGAAGACGGCGAGGTCCTCGCAGAGAGCGTCGCGCGGGCCGCCCAGGACGAGATCGACGCGCTCCTGGTGACGCTCCAGACATGGGCCGCGACGACGGTCCGCTTCCGCGTCACGTTCCCGCCGGAGCAGCGCGCGACGGCCTCCGCGACGGCTGACCTCCGGGTGGCGATCCGCTACGACCTCGAGGAGCCCTCGCGCTCGGGCAAGCCCG
Organism: uncultured Nannocystis sp.; assembly: GCA_964567335.1. Lineage (GTDB taxonomy): Bacteria > Myxococcota_A > Polyangia > Nannocystales > Nannocystaceae > Nannocystis. The sequence goes on from CAZMML010000483.1 coordinate 3,259, forward strand.
GGGTCGAGCTGCTCCGGCGCGCGCGGGACTCGCTCTATTGCGCGCACATCAACGACGAGCGCGGGGTCGCCCTGATCTTCCTTCGGGGCTTCCCCGGCCGCTACAGCCGCGATGAACAGGTCCGCGCCGCGCTCGCGGCCGCCTGCGAGGTGCGCCGCTTCCGACGCCTCGAGGTCGAGGGGCGGCTCTATTTCGTGCTCCTCGCCCGCAACGGCCGCGAGATCGCCAGGAGCCGCTGGTTCTCGTCCGTGGAGGAGCGCGAGGCGACGATCGCGTGGCTCCTGCGCGAAGCTCCGGCCCTGCTGTCCACTCAAGAAGGGGCGAAGGGGCGTCGCCGGGTCGCCGCGGGCTATCACCTCGAGCGGAAGTCGACCTCGGGCGTATCCGGCTTCGAACGCTTCCGCGGCGAGGATCAGTCCTTCTACTTCCACGTCAACGATCGCGCGGGGCAGGCGCTGATCTTCTCCCACGGCTACAGCTCGGCCCGCGAGCGGGACGGCGGGATCCGTACGCTCGTCGGGGCGGGGGTGCTGCGGGACTGCTACCAGGTCCGAAGCGAGGGATCGCTCTTCTTCTTCGTCGTGCTGGCGGCGAACGGACGCGAGTTGGCCCGCAGCCGCACCTTCAAGGCGCGAGCCGAGGCCGAGGCGGCGATCGCCTGGGTGCTCGCGGAGCTGCGGGTCTTCGGGGGGCAGGTGG
>CAZMML010000484.1:0-3953 GCA_964567335.1 uncultured Nannocystis sp.
CAGTTGCACCCCTCGTCGCCGGATTGGCCGCCGCCGCCGGTGTCCGTGTCGCTGCCCTCGCCGCCGCTGGTGCCGCCGCCGCTGGTGCCGCCGCCGGTCGGGTCGTCGGTCGCGCCGCCGGTCGGGTCGTCGGTCGTGGCGCCGGAGGTCGTGCTCGGGGTGGGGGCGTCGACGGTGAAGTGGAGCATCGTCATGCCGACGTTGCCCTCTTCATCCTTGGCAGTGGCGGTGATGGTGTAGTCGCCGCCCGGGACGCCGACGACCGGGAAGGTGAAGTCGGCCGGGCTGGCGTAGACGTTGGGGTCGGTCTCGAAGTGGACGGGGCCGTCGAGGACGAGCTGGATCTCGAGGAGCTGCGGCGACTGATCGTCGGCGGCGTGGAGGATCAAGTCGAAGGAGGGCTCGACGGTCCCGCCCTCGGTGGGGTTCTGGAAGCTCAGCGTGGGGGCCGTGAGGTCGGGCATGTGCGGGCCGAAGATCTGCAGGAGCTCGCGGTAGCTGTTCTGCTGGTTGGTGCCGCAGAACTGGCTGTGCTGCGACTTGCAGATCGCCGAGTCGGGGACGGGGTTGCCCATGTTGTCGAGCTGGACGATCTGGAAGCACTGATCGACGAAGCCCGGGTCCATGACGCTCTCGGTGGTGGGGTAGAGCAGGTCTTCCTTGGAGTTGACGTGCTCGAGGCCCCAGGTGTGGGCGGCCTCCTGCAGGGCGGCCTTGGCGATCCCGGTGGCGGAGCCGGTGTAGTCGAGGGTGAAGCTGACCTCGCCGCCGTCGTTGTTGAAGCAGTCGATGCTCGGGGCGACGCCGGCGAAGCCGCCGCCGGGGGCGGGGTCCCAGTCGCCGACCATCTCCATGTCGTAGTCGCCGGTCTGCGGGCGGATGTCGGTGACGCGGATCCCGAAGTCCTTGAAGTCGTTGCGGATCACCTGCACCACGGCGGCGCGCTTGTTGGGGTCGCCGGAGTAGGGCAGGACCGTGTCCTGCATGATCGTGGAGCAGTTCATCTGCGGGCTGTTGTCGCCCCAGCCGCAGAAGTTCATCTTGCCGCCGTCGAAGTTGACGTAGAGGATCCACCCCTCGGCCCGCTGCGGCGGCGGGATGTCGACGCCGAGCTTGGGGCTAAACCACGGGGCGGTGATCGGGAGCGGGGCGGTGAACTCGTCTGGGCCCGCGGCGTGCGCAGCTCCCGGTCGCGCCAGCGAGAGGAGAGCAAGACAGCTAAGGCAGGTAAGGGCGCTTTGGGAGCTCACAGAATGAACAGTATCACCCCGCTCTGGGCGCGGCCCTATCCTGAAATGTGTGCTCCATCACTCGTCGGTCGCACGAGGTCGTCGATGAACTGCGGCAGGGCGAAGGTCGCGTGGGCGAGGGCTCGGTTGACGTAGCGGCCGCGCGGGATCCTGGCGTCGTCGAGATCCGAGGGGCCGCGGGCGTCGCTGGCGAGGGCGAAGGTCCAACAGCCGCTGGGGTAGGTGGGGATCGCGGCGTAGTAGGCGTGGACGCGGGTGAAGACGCGGCGCAGCTCGGCGAAGACGCGGAGCACGGTGTCGGCGGCGTAGAAGGGCGACTCGGTCTGCGCCGCGACGACGCCGCCAGGGCGGAGGGCGCGGCGGACGTCGGCGAAGAAGGCGCCGGCGAAGAGGCCCGCGGCGGGGCCGATCGGCTCGGAGGAGTCGACGAGCACGGCGTCGAAGGTGCCCGCGTGCTCGCGCACGTAGGCGAGGGCGTCGGCGAAGACGAGCTCGACCCGCGGATCGCCGAGGGCGCCGGCGACGCTCGGGAGCCAGCGCTGACAGACCCGCGTGACGCGCTCGTCGATCTCGCAGAGGACGACGCGCTCGACGCCGGGGTGGCGGAGGACCTCGCGGACGGTGCCGCCGTCGCCGCCGCCGACGACGAGGACCTGGCGCGGGTCGGCGTGGGCGCAGAGCGGCACGTGGCTGATCAGCTCGTGGTAGACGAACTCGTCGAGCTCGGTGAGCATGACCATGCCGTCGAGGAGGAGGAGCCGGCCGTGGCCGCGGGTCTCGTAGACCTCGATCGTCTGGAAGGCGCTCCGCTCCTCGTGGAGCTTCTCGGTGACGTGGAGCCCGATCGCGGAGAGGTCGCGGTAGGTCTCGTAGATCCAGGGCATGGCCGAAAAAGCCGCCGGGCGGCGCCGGGCCTATAGCCCAGGCTCCGCCCGGCGTAAAGGCGCGCCGCGGAGGCGCACCCAGGGTCAGTGCAGCCAGCGCCCGCGGCGCTCGTCGTCGCCGCTCTCCTCCTGCTCCTCGCTCTCGGCGGCGGCGGCGGCCTTGGCGGCGTCGCGCTCGCGGAGGAGGGCGGTGAGGATCAGGCCGAGGCCGCCGCCCCACACGAGGACCATGAGGGCGAGCCAGTAGGGCGAGGCGTTCATGCCGTAGAGGAAGGGCATGCCGGCGGCGTGGGTGAGGGCGACGTGGTCGACCTCGAGGCGGTAGACGGCGACCGAGAAGGCGATCTGGAGGAGGAGGAGCGCGCCGCCGGTGATGAAGATCCCGAGCTTGCCGTCGCGGCGCCGCGAGGCGAGCAGGAGGGTGGCGACCGCGGTCTCCGCGATCAGGAGGACCTGGGTCAGCGTGGCCCACATAACCTCGCTCTGCTCGCCGACCAGGCCGGTGCGCTGCATGACGGCCGTGTAGGCGAAGCCGACGACCAGCATGGCGGCGGCGAGGACGCCCTGGAAGCGGAGGAAGGCGCCGCGGGCCTCGACGTGGCTGGGCACGGCGTGGGCGCGGGCGGGCCGGCGGAGGCTGGCGACCAGCAGCCAGCCGAGCAGCGGGAGGAGGAAGGCGCTGGCGAGGAAGGTGACGAGGTTGAGGCCGTCGAAGGTCTGGGTCTTGGTGCGGGCCGAGAGGTCGACCAGGGTGAGGCCGGAGCAGCCGACGCTGGCGAGCGCGAGGGCGATGCCCTCCGCGGGGCGGAAGAGCGGGGCCCAGGCCTGCTCGACGCGGCGGCGCCAGCTGAAGAGGCAGATCGCGGCGAGCATGACCTGCGTGCCGACGGCGTAGGCGAGGAAGTGCGAGCCGAGCTCGGGGTCGCTGGCGGTCATGAGGTCGGCGGTGCCGGGCAGGCCGCTGAGGCCGAGGACGCCGCCGAGGACGGCGGGCAGCGGGCCGAGCAGGAGGCCGGCGCTGGCGAGGTTGGCGCCCACGAGGGCGGTGCCGAAGAGGCCGCCGCCGGCGATCCCGACGGCCATCAGGGCGCCGACGAGGAGGGCGTTGACCCGCTGGCCGAGGGCGTCGCCGAGGCCGATCGCGGTCATGTGGGTGGCGCCCGCGAGGAGCGCGAGCAGGCCGAGCGGCACCAGCAGCGGGGTGAGGCCGACGGTGAGGCCGAGCAGCACCAGCGCCGGGAGCAGCAGGAGGCCGCCCGCGACCATGGCGAAGACGTTGGGGCCGACCGACATCGCCAGCGCGAGGTCACCGGCGCTCAGGCCCGTCATGCGGAGGACCGGCAGGGTGCCGGCCTCGCGCTCGCGGGCGGTGTGCGTGGCGGTGACGACCGGGCCGACGAGGAGGAGCATGAAGGCGGCGAAGCCGAAGAGGACCGAGCCGAGGAGCTGGCCGCGCTGGTCGTCGGCGACCGGCGAGCGGTAGCGGACGGAGGGCTTCTGCAGGGCGGTGAACTCGGCGATCGGGTCGACGAGGCCGTCCTGCCAGATCACGGCGCTCGGGTTGAAGATGGCCTCGGCGAGGACCCGGCCGTCGGCCTGGGCGAGGCCGGCGAGGGTGTTGCTGATCATGGGGGCGCCGCCGGAGCTGAGCACCCACCCGGCGAGCTGGCCGCCGTCGCCGTAGGGGTCGGCGTTGAAGAGGTTGGCCCACAGGGCCTGGCGGTCGGTGCCGTTGGTGTCGATGGCGAAGTCGCCGTCGCGGCGCTCGAGGCGCTCGAGGCGGGTCCGGTAGCCCTCGAGTTGGCGACGCTGGGCGTCG
>CAZMML010000485.1:0-3952 GCA_964567335.1 uncultured Nannocystis sp.
CGCTTCGACTTCCGCGACGTGATCGGCGCCCGCCGCAAGGTCGACGCCGGCGCGGTCAGCTACCCCGAGGTGCTGCTCGGTGTCTCGGCGGTGCTCGGGCGCAAGGCCGCGCGGCCGCGGCCGGAGAGGGACAGCGACGGCGACGGCTTCCTCGACCGCAGCGACGCCTGCCCCTTCGAGCCCGGGCGCGCGCCCGACGGCTGCCCCGAGCGCGACCGCGACGGCGACGGCTTCATGGACAGCGAGGACGCGTGCCCCGACGTCCCCGGGATCGCGCCCGACGGCTGCCCGGAGAAGGACCGCGACGGCGACGGCTTCCTCGACAGCGTCGACCGCTGCCCCGACGTCCCGGGCGTCGCCCCGGACGGCTGCCCGATCCCCGACAGCGACAAGGACGGCCTCCTCGACGACGTCGACCAGTGCATCCACGAGCCCGAGACCCGCAACGGCTACCGCGACGAGGACGGCTGCCCCGACGCGATCCCCGAGCCGATGACGGTCTTCCAGGGCACGATCAAGGGGATCTACTTCGACCTCGACAAGGACACGATCAAGCCGCGCTCGCGCCCGGTGCTCGACCGCGCGGTCGCGGTGCTCCAGCAGTTCGGGGAGATCCGGATCGAGATCTCGGGCCACACCGACAGCACCGGCGGCGTCGAGTACAACCGCGACCTCTCGCGCCGGCGCGCCGAGTCGGTCCGCCGCTACCTCGTCGAGCACGGGGTCGACGGCGCCCGCCTCACGACCCGCGGCGCGGGCCCGGACGAGCCGCTCGACACCAACCGGACCCCCGCCGGCCGGGCCAAGAACCGCCGGATCGAGTTCACGATCCTCGTGAAGTGAGTCAGAGGATCCACATCGAGTCGACGCGCACCCGGAGCCGCTTGCGCACCTGGCGGAACTCCGGGAGCGCGCGCATCGGCGCGAGCAGCGGGCAGTGGTCGAGCCACTCGAGGTCGGTGAGCACGGCGTCGACCGCCCGCCGCAGGTACTCCAGCGCGTCCTGCGGGAAGCCGCGCGCGCACAGGACCTCGACCGCGAGCTGGCAGATCACCGTGTACATGCGCGGGCTGATCTTCGCCGCCAGCAGCTCGCGGATCTCGGCGTCGATCTCCTCCTTGCTGACCTCGCCGAGGACCGTGCGGGCGTAGCCGATCAGCAGGCGGTTGTAGCCGGCCATCGGATCGCCGCGGACCTCGGCGTAGATCCGCCGCGGCCGCTCGAGGTCCCCGTACCAGGTCGCCACCCGCATGCGCAGCTGCAACACCGGGAAGCGGTAGGTCGGCTGGACCTCGACGCGGGCCATCAGGCGCTCGTACTCCTCGAGCTCGCCGCGGAGCGCGTGGACCCGGGCCGCCTCGAGCAGCCCGAGGCTGAGGCCCGGCTCGAGCTCGACCGCCAGCAGCGCCCGCGTCACGCCCTCGCGGGTGTTGCCGCACTCGCACTGGAGCTGCGCCAGGTACTGGTGGGCGTGCGCGTAGGTCGGGGCGATCTCCAGCGCCTTGACGAGCGCCTGCACCGCCGTCTTCCACTCGCCGGTCTGCACCGCGAGCATCCCGCAGGCGAGCTGGGTCTCCGCGAGGTCCGGCGCCTGCGCGAGCGCCTGCTCGACCGCCCGGCGGGCGTCGGCCTCGAGGTCGCGCGCGCGCGCCTCGCCGCTGAGCGAGCGGCCGACGAACCAGGCCCGCACGCACGCGACCGCGTAGTACGCGATCGCGGGGCGGAAGCCGGGCGCCTGCGCGAGGCACGCCTCGAGCAGCTCGACGGCCGAGTCGGGGCCGACGAGGTGCATCGCGTGGACCTTTCGGCGCGCCCGCAGGTAGAGCGAGGTCGCCTCGAGCGAGGCGTCGCCCCGGTGCGCCGCGGTCGTCAGCTCGACCCGCAGCGCCTCGGCGATCCGCTTGCTGACGTGGTCCTGCAGCTCGAGCAGGTCCTCGAGCGGTCGCTCGAAGCGCTCGCTCCACAGCTGCACCCCGGTCGACACCTCGACCAGCCGCGCCAGCACGCGCAGCGTGGTCCGCGAGCACTGCTGGGTCGCGTCGCCCACCGCGACGGCGCCGAGCTCGGCGCCGACGACCTTGGGGTCGCGGTTGTCGCGGAAGCGGGCCGTCGCGCCGCTCCCGAGGACCCGCAGCCCGCGGGTCCGCGAGAGCACGTCGATCAGCTCCTCGGTGACCGCGTCGCCGAGGTAGCTCTGGTCCGGCGGGCCCTGATAGCGCAGCGGCAGCACCGCGAGCGCGCGCTCCTCCGCGGGCAGCGGGTGCAGCACCGCGGAGCGCCGCCGCGTCTCGTCGGGGCCGGTCGTCGCCACCGGCGAGGCCATCTGCGGCGGCGCGCTCGGCGGCGCGGTCATCGGCGCGGCCACCGGGGCCCCCGCGGCCGCCAGCCACGCCCGCAGCCGCTCGCCGACCTCCGCGGCGCCGGCCGGGCGCCCCTCGGGCTCCTGGGCCATGCACTGCATGACGATCTGCGCCAGCGCCTCCGGCACCTCGGGCTGGACCTCCCGCGGGTCGGGCGGCGGCCGATCGAGGCGGGCCATGGCCGCGAGCAGCGGCGTCTGTCCGGTGAAGGGCAGCGCCCCGGTGAGCATCTCGAAGAGCCCGAGCCCGAGCGAGTAGAGGTCCGTCCGCGCGTCGATCGGCTTGCCCGAGACCTGCTCCGGCGCCATGTAGAGCGGCGTCCCGACGATCCCCTGGGTGCGCCCGAGCTCGTCCGCGAGCCCGCGGGCGATCCCGAAGTCGGTGATCACGACGCGCCCGCTCGGCTCGATCAGCACGTTGGCCGGCTTGAGGTCGCGGTGCACGACCCCGGCCGCGTGCGCGGCCGCGAGGCCGTCGCAGACCGCCAACGCGATCTGGGCCGCGCGCACCGGCGGCAGCGGGCTGCTGCGCACGACCCCGTCGGGCCCCTGCGTATAGAGGAGCTCCTCGAGGGTGCGGCCCTCGATCAGCTCCATGATCAGGTAGTGAAAGCCGCCGTGCTCGCCCATGTCGTGGGTGCGCGCGACGTTCGGGTGGCTGATCCGCCGGGCCAGCCGGACCTCGCGGCGGAACCACTCCAGGGCCTGCGGGGTGCGGGCGACCTCCTTGTCGAGCACCTTGATCGCCACCTCGTCGCCGACCGCGACGTCACGCGCCCGGTACACCGCGCCCATCCCCCCGCGGCCGATCATCGACTCGACCCGATAGCGTCCGGCGAAGAGCTCGGCCCCCCCGACCTGCGGGGCGACGACCGCGGCGCTGCCAAACACGAGGGTCGGATCCGGCGTGCTGCGCATCGGCGGAAAGTAACAGAAGGCCCGAGCGGGCGTGAGAGTCGCCCTTGATCCGCTTCGGATCATCCGGCACCCGGGCTGGCCTGTCGCCGGCTCCCCCCAACCTTGCGAAGCCCACGACGGTAGGTGTACCAGGGGCCATGGACGACCTCGCCGCGCTGCCTGTCCTCAGCGTCGCCGTGATCGGACAGGTCGACCAGGGCAAGACGACCCTGTGCGCCGCTTTGACTCATGTCGCCCGCGGCATCCCCAGGAGCCGCGAGCAGCTCCTGGAACCCGAGGGGCGATACACCGGCCGGACCCTGGTCGGCAGGCCCCTCGAGTGCGCCACTCTCCGGCGCCGCTACGTCCTCTGGGACAGCCCGGGTCACCCCGACCGCGGCAAGAACGCCGCCCGCGCGCTGTCGCAGGTCGACGCCGCGCTCCTGGTCGTGTCCGCCGCGGCCGGTCCGGGAGACCAGACCCGCGAGCACCTCCGCATGGCGCACGCCTTCGGGATCCGGAGCGTCGTCGTGTTCCTGGGCCAGACCGACGTGCAGTCCGACCCCGAGCTCCTCGACATGGTGGAGCGCGAGCTCCGCGAGCTGCTGGACGAATGCGGGTACGACGGCGACGGCCTGCCCATCGTCCGCGGCTCGGCCCTGCGAGCGCTGGAGGGCGGCGAGCGCGCCCCCTTGC
>CAZMML010000486.1:0-3951 GCA_964567335.1 uncultured Nannocystis sp.
CGTCCGCGACGACTCCCCCGAGGAGCTGGAGCGGATCGTCCTCAAGGCCCTGGCGCTCGAGCGGAGCAACCGCTACGCGACGGCCAAGGAGCTCCAGGTCGACCTCGAGGACTTCGTCCGCCGCGAGCGGCTCCCGGTCGCGTCGACGCGGGTGGCGGAGTTCATGCAGGAGCTCTTCGTCGCCGAGATCACCAACCCGCCGGTGCTGCAGCTCGACGGCGTCGAAGAGGAGCGCGAGGTCAGCCTGCCGAAGCTCACGGGGGGGCCGGTGGACCTCATGCCGAACATCCCGACGGGTCCGCCGCTCGCCGGGCGCAGCGAGACCGAGGTCCCCGAGGTGCCCTCGCGCCGGCGCATCGTCCCGATCGCCGCGGCCGCGGGCCTCGTCGCGGTCGCCGTGATCGCCTGGGCGCTGACCCGCGGGGCGCCGGCACCGACCCCCGCGCCCGACGCCGCGCCCCCGCGGGAGCTCGCCACCCGGCCGGTCGCGCCTGATCCCGCCGACGTCGCCGCGCCGCCCGTGTCCCCGCCGCCGAGCGACCCCTCGCCGCCGGACTCGACCAAGACCGGCCCCAAGAAGGGCGAGCGCAAGACCACGACGACCACCACCTCGAAGAAGAAGCCAGAATGGGATCCAAACTCCGCGCTCCCGCCCTCCTGACCGTGTGGACAGCCGCGCTGTCGCTCGCGCTCGTCGCGGCGACGCCGGTCGCGTCCGCGGCGCCGGGCGAGCCGACCGCCAAGGAGCGGGTCGCGCGCGGGCTCGAGTTCTACCAGGCAGGCAACTACGACGAGGCGATCGCCGAATTCGAGCGCGCCTACGCGGCCTCGAACTCGGCGGCGATCCTGTTCCCGTGGGCCCAGGCCGAGCGCCTGCGCGGCAACTGCCGCCAGGCGGTCGATCTCTACCAGCGCTTCATCGACTCGAAGCCGCCGACCAAGCAGGTCGAGGCCGCGACGCGCAACCGCAAGGAGTGCGAGGAGCGCCTGCAGTCCACCGACGCCGTCGCCGCGACGATCGTCCCCGGCGAGGCCGGCGACGTCTCCGCGCCTGAGCCTGAGCCTGAGCCGGTCCAGGAGCCCGAGCCTGAGCCCGAGCCGCCGCCGCCGCCGCCGCCGCCGCGCTGGCGGACGGACGCCGCGGGCTGGACCTTGCTCGGGGTCGGCGCCGCCGCGACGATCGCCGGCGGCGCCGTCCTCGGCCTGGCCCAGCGGAGCGAGGCGGACGCCGCCGACGCGCCGACCTACGGCGACTTCGCGGATCTCAAGGAGAGCGCCGCGACGCAGCGGATCGCCGGCGGCGTGGTCCTCGGGGTCGGCGCCGCGCTGCTGCTCGCGGGGGTGATCCGCCTCGCGCTCTCGGGCCGCACGGACGCGCGGCCGCAGGCGCGGGTGAGGCCGCGTGGTTTGGGGCTGGAGGGACGCTTCTGATGCTGCGCTGCCTGCTGGTACTGGTCGGGCTGGTCGCCGCCTGCGCGCGGACGGAGACCTTCGTCTGCGAGGGCGACGAGGAGTGCGTGGACGGGGTGCGCTCGGGCGCCTGCGAGGCGAGCGGCTTCTGTAGCTTCCCGGACGCGAAGTGCCCGAGCAAGAAGCGCTACGGCGACTATGCGAGCGAGGAGCTCGCCGGCGAGTGCACGCCGCCGCCCTCCAACGAGTGCGCCGAGCCCTGCGGCCCCTGCGCCCAGTGCGACGCCGGCGCCTGCGTCCCCGCCGTCGGCGGCGCCTGCGAGCTCCCCTGCGAGGCCTACGTCTTCAAGCAGGTCAACGAGGGCGAGGAGCGCACCTGCGTCGCCTACGCGGCCGGCGTCGGCGCCGGCACCTGCGACGAGCTCGGCGCCTGCGTCCTCGAGACCTCCTCCTGCTCGGGCCCCGGCGCGGCCTTCGTCGCGTGCGACGCCGCCTGCGCCAACCCCGACCACAACTGCAAGGCCGGGACGCCGATCAGCGAGGTCACGGTTGCGACCCTGTGCCTCGCGGGCGTCGAGACCAACGACTGCCGCAGCGCCTGCGTCAACGTGATGAACGAGCCCTCGCTGCTCTCCCCCCGGCAGTGCGACGGCGCCGGCCGCTGCGTCGACGGGACCCCCACCTCCTGCGGCGCGTACACCTGCATGGGCGAGGACTGCCGGACCTCCTGCACCAAGCAGACCGAGTGCGCCCCCGGGGCGATGTGCGCCGACAACATGTGCCAGTGAGCGCCCCGCGGCGCGGCCGGTCCGGCCGATCGCTTGCCGGGCGCCGCCAGGCCGCGTAGCGTCGCCGCGCCGTGCCGAGGAAGCCCGAGAAGATCACCGTCAGCCGCGACTTCACCTACGAGAAGGAGGCCGACCTCAACGCCCAGATCGCCGCCTTCCGCGCCGAGCACGAGGCGCAGGCGGGCGAGCGGCTGGCGATGGACGCCCGCCGTCCGCTCGGGCCGAACAAGGTGCGGATCACCTTCCGGATCGTCGCGGGCCGCTAGCTCGCTGGCTAGCACCCCTCCCGAGGCGCTCAGATCTCGAGGATGAAGGGGTAGGTGATGAGCACCGAGCTGCCTTGCGGCTTCGGGAAGAGCCAGCGCTTGACCGCCGCGACGACGCACGCGCCGACGGCGGCGTCCTTCATGGTGCTCTCCTTGAGCACCGCCGACAGCACCTTCCCGACCGGCCCGATCACGAACTGAACCGCGATCCGCCCCTTCGCGTTCGGGTCCTTGGCCAGCGCCTGGTTGTAGCAGTAGCGGACCTCGTTGACGTGGGCGCGGACGACCCGGCGGATCACCTCCTTGTCCATCGAGCCTTGCACCTCGGCCTTGGCCTGTCGCACCGTCGGCACCCGCGTGCCGCGGCCGCCGAAGCCGGCGCCCGAGCCGCGTCCGTAGCCGCTGCCGAGCCCGCCCCACACGTTGGCGTCGTCGCCCCCGATCGAGTAGGCGGCGCCGTAGGGCGAGGCGAGGTACGCGCCGGGCCCGAGCGCGAGCATCCCCGCCTCGTCGGAGACCCCGAGCGGCCGCTCGACCGGCACCGCGACCGTCTTGAGCTCCCCGTTCTGCTGCTTCTCGGTCTCGACCGCGACGAAGCTCGTGTAGCGGGTCATGATCCGGTGCTCGATCGCGAAGGCCGTGATCTTCTCCTTGCCCGCGTCGTCCGGGCTCCGCTGGTTCGGGTAGCCCAGCATCGCGTCGATCTGCTGCCGCGCCCACATCGAGCGCAGCCCCTCGTGCTGCTGGCCGCTGAAGTCGACCCGCACGCGCTGCTCGAAGGGCGCGTCGCCGAGCCGGGCGCGCAGCGTCACCTGCCCCGCGCCCGGGTCGCCCTTGAAGCGCCCGTACACGACCACCGGCTGGCCGGCGAAGAGGTCCGGCAGCGCGCTCGGCAGCACGTCCTCGACCGGCAGGCCGCCCCAGTCGAGCTCGATGTCGGTCAGCACCGGCCGGCCGATGTACCCGTAGAAGCGATCGACCACCGCGTCGACCTTCTCCCCGGGGCCGACGTAGGTCACCGCGCCGCGGCCGATCCGGCTCATGCCGTCGAGGAGGTAGTGGTTGACCGAGCTGCCGACCCCGAGCCCGAAGAGGCGGGCGTCGCCGCGGCGCCGCTCGATGTCGGCGAAGATCTCGGCCTCGTTGCCGATGTAGCCGTCGGTCAGGAAGAGCACCATGCGCAGGCGCGAGGGATCGGCCTGGCGGTCCAGCGAGGCCTTGATCCCGGCGAGCATCTCGGTGCCGCCGCCGCTCTGCATGGTCGTCAGGAAGTCGACCCCGCGCTTGCGGTTCTCCGGGGTGTTCGCCAGCGGGGCCTCGGCGAGCTGGCTGGTGTCGCCGGCGAAGCGGAGGACCTGGAAGGTGTCGGCCTCGCCCATCCCCTCGAGCGCCCTCTTGACCGCCGCGACCGCCGTGTTCATCGGCTCGCCCGACATCGACCCCGAGGTGTCGAGCGCGAACACCAGCTCGCGCGGGCGGGCCTTCTC
>CAZMML010000487.1:0-3946 GCA_964567335.1 uncultured Nannocystis sp.
AGTAGCTGCCGAAGTCCTGCAGCCCGTACACGCTGATGCCGACGCGGTCGCTGCCGAGGATCGTGTGGTTCCCGTCGCCCATCGGCCCCTTGCCGAGCTTCACGCGGGCCAGCGAGTAGCCGGTGTTGCCGATCTGCACCGGCCCGACCGCCTGCACCCCGTCGACCTCGACCGTGCTCCCGTTCTTGAGGATGATGTCGACGAAGTTGGCCGTCCAGCTCGTCGGCGCGTGGAACAGGTAGTTCTTGCGGTACTGCTCGGTTGCGACCGCCAGGATCATCGAGGGATCGGCCTCGCCGTAGCCCCCGCCCTGCCCGACCATGTACTGCGCGACCAGGATCCGCTTGTCCGACGACACCTTGAAGCGGGCCGCGCTGGGCCCGATCTGGACGAAGTCGCCGACCTTGGCGAGGTTCTTCATCACCGGCTGGTCGGGCACGAAGGTCAGGGTCGCGTTCGGCTCGGCCGCGATCACCCGGACGATGTGCCCGTGGTCGGGCGTCCCGTTCGGCGCCTGACCCGTCGGCACCACGATGTACTCCTTCGCCAGCGACTCGCGGGGGAAGATCGCCTCCTCGAGGTGGTCGCAGGCGTCGACGTTCGCCGGCACGTTCGTGCACTTGTGCCCGGCGATCACCTGGATCGGCTGATCCGCCGAGATCCCGGTCCCGGTGAGATCTCCGCCAGGCGCGCTCACCACCTGCAGCACGTCCCCGGCGTTCAGCATCACCTGGCCCGTGCCGTCCGCCGCCACTCCGCCGCCGGCCTGCACCTTGTTCCCGGTCGCCGAGGGCGAGAGCGTCACCGTCGTCCCGTCGAGCCGCGCCACCACCGCGTAGAAGCCCGGGTAGTTGTTGTTGGCGAAGTGCGGCATCGACGCGACCATGTAGTCGCCCGTCCACGCGTTGACCGGCAGCAGGAGCGACGCGTCGTTGGTCGCCGACGCATAGAGAAGATTGTACTGGTAGACCGTCACCGGTCGGTCGCTGCGGAGCCGGTAGGCCCCCTGGGCCGTGAGCTTGGTCGGGCCCAGCCCCTTCGTCAGCTCGGCCACCCACGGGAGCTGGATCACCTTCACGCTCCCCGCCGGCACCATGTCGGTCGCCACCATGTTCGGCCCGCGGGTCACCGTGATCTTGGCCGCCATGTCCGACGTGTTCGCCACCACCGCCGCGAACACCTTGGTCCCGCTGTTGTAGCTGTCGTGCTGGAGCGTCACCGTCGGGTAGTAGTCGCAGCCGATGTAGTCGAGCTGCAGGTTCTCGATCACACAAGCCCCGTCACACAGGCCGATGTCCGGGTTGCAGGAGATCCCCTGCACCTCGTCGCAGTCCTCCACCACCTCCGAGCTCATCCCGTCGTCGGCGCACTTCATCGCCACGTCGCCCTCGCAGTACGACGCCCCGGGCTCGCACGCCAGGCACCCGACCCCCGGCTGGCAGAAGCCCTCGCACACCTCGGTGCTCTCGAAGCCGCCCATCCCGTCGCACACCTTCGCCTCGCCCCCCTCGCACACCACCTCCCCCTGCATGCACGGAGGCGGGGGCTCGGTGGTGCTCCCGGTCCCGCTCGTCCCGCTCGTCCCGCTCGTCCCTGTCTCGGTCGTGCTCGCCGTCACCGCCGTCGTCGAGCCCGTGCTCGTGCCCGTCGTCCCCTCCGTCCCGGTCCCGCTCCCCTCGCTCGTCCCGGGCCCGCTGGTCGTCGGCAGCACGCCGCTCGTCCCCGTCGAGCTCCCCCCCGGCCCGGTCGTCAGGTCGACCGTCGTCACCCCCGAGTCGCTCGTCGTCCCCCCGCCCGGCGACCCACACGCCGTCACGAGCGTCGCAACACTGAGTCGAAGGAGGTGAGCGGAGGAGCGCATCATGCCGCCACCCTACCACGACTCCCGACGCCCGCGGGCCCCCCTTGTACGGGCGTACAAAAGCCGCTGGACCTGCGGCCGCACCTGTGAAATCAATGCCCATCCGCATGAGGAACGGAGAGACGAGGAGCACCCCGGATGGACGCGAGGAGCGCGGCGAGCGGACCGCCCAGGCGCTCCTCGCCGCGGCCCGCAGCGCCTTCTCCCGCGACGGCTACGCCGGCGCGTCGGTCCGCGACATCGCCCGCGCCGCCGGCGTCAACCCGGCGCTGGTCCGCTACCACTTTCAGAGCAAGGAGGGCCTCTACCGCAAGGTGATCGACACCGCGATGAGCGGCCTGCGGACCCGCCTGCTCGCCGCCTTCCACCAGGCGGGCGAGCCGCGCGAGCGGATCCACCGGGTGATCGGCGCGTACATCGACCACCTCGTGCACGAGCGCGACTTCCCGCGCCTGATCCAGCGCGCCCTGCTCAACAACGATCCGCACCTGCGGCGGGTCGCCAACGACTACCTGCACCCGCTGGTCGACACCCTGCGCCCCTTCGTCGGCCGCCGCGCCGCCGGCCCGCTCGGCAACCTCGAGGAGGTGATCGTCTCCGTCTTCGGCGCCATCATCGCCCCCTTCCTCTACGAGCCTCTCCTCAACGACCTCTTCCGCCGCGACGTCCTCAGCCCTGCCGCCCTCAAGCGTCGGCGCCGGCACATCGAGTCCCTCGTCGAGCTGACCCTCGCCCAGATCCTCCCCGACCCAACCTGAGCTCGTGCGAAGAGCTCACCCGTAGACCTCCTCGTCGCCGGGCTCGAGGCGCGCGCGCGAGCGATCTCCGGCCCGCGAGACCTGTCTCCGCCCGGGTCGGCGGGACAGAACCGGCGGGTTCGTGGACGCCTGTCCTCAAGACCAGCACGCGATGCGGTCCTGGAGCTCCAGGTCGGCGAGCGGGACCGACTTCGCCGCGGCGGACGGCCTTGCGCCGGCGACGGACGGCCTTGCGCCGGCGACGCGGACCGCGCTAGGGTGGGAGTGATGGAGACGAGCCCGGCGAAGATGTTCCACGTGCTCGTCGTCATGGGCGCCGCGCTCGGCGGCGCCTGCGCCCGCCGTCCGATCGCCGACAGCGCGGCCAGCGAGGGCAGCGAGGGCGGCTCCACGGACGCGTCGAGCGCGGGCGGGTCCTCGTCGGTGGCGACGACGAGCACCGCCAGCACGACCAGCACGACCAGCACGACCAGCACGACCGGCACCAGCACCTCCGCCACGTCGAGCACCTCCAGCACCTCCGCCACGACCTCGACGACCACGGGCCCGCCGGACGACCCCTCGGACTGCCGCCACCCGCAGCAGTTCCTCTGCGAGAGCTACAACCCGCCGACCGGGTGCGTCTGCGACCCGGACGCGCCGCTCTCGCCCGAGGACTGCGAGGAGACGGCGCAGTTCTCGTGCGCCGATCCATGGTTCCCGATCGGGTGTGTCTGCGACCCCTCGCTCCCGACCGGGCCCGAGGCGTGCCCCGTGCCCAGCGCGTTCAACTGCGTCAGCTACGACCCCGTCTTCGTCGACTGCCGCTGCGAGTGCCGCAGCGGCCCCCCGACGCCGCAGAGCGTCGAGGACTGCGCGGACGCCGGCGGCGGCTTCGCGTGCCAGATGGATCCCTTCGGCTGCTGCTGCTTCCCGTTGATCGTATGAGCCTCGACGTCGGCGTCGACCTGCCCGCCCCGGGCCTCGAGATCGCCGCGCTCGCGCCCGCGGCCCGCGACCTGGTGGCGCAGGTGTGGGCCGAGCGCGCCGCGGCCGAGCAGCGCGCCGCCTTCGCCTTCACCCTCGTGGCCCGCGACCTGCTGCGCGCCGGCGCGCTCGCCGAGGTGCTCGCGCTCGCGACCCGCGCGGTCCACGACGAGCTGCGGCACGCCGAGCTCTGCCGACGCGTCGCCGAGGGCTACGCGGGCACGCCGGTCGCCTGGCCCGCGCCCGTCGCCGCGGGCGAGGCCCGGAGCCTGCCGCCGCTGCATCAGATCGTGGTCAGCACCTGCATCTCCGAGTCTTGCGGCGCCGAGGTGCTGCGCGCCTGCCTGGCCGACGCCGAGGC
>CAZMML010000488.1:0-2018 GCA_964567335.1 uncultured Nannocystis sp.
ACCCTCCTCGCCGGCGAGTACGACAGCCTCGAGGACGACGGCAACCAGAGGCTCGCCTTCCTGCGCCGCTTCCTCGCCTGGCCGATCAGCGGCGGCGTCGAGGTCGCGATGGGACAGCGCGTCGACAGCCTCGAGATGCGCTGGCTCGGCAACGCCCAGATGAACCCGACCCTGGTCGGCTACATCGAGGGCGCCCCGCCCGTGCCGAGCGAGAACCTCACCGTCGACGAGAGCTACGACGGCGCCAGCACCGTCGAGTTCAAGATCACCGAGGAGACCGCCTCGACCTTCACCCACGACCTCTCGGTCGGCGGCAGCGCGTCGGTCGAGGCGGCGCTCGGCGGCTCCCTCGCCCTCTCCTTCGGACCCGCGGTCCTGACCACCAGCGTCGAGGGCTCGCTCCAGCTCCTCGGCAAGCTGGGCCTCGCTACCAGCTTCATCCATCAATACTCCCGCAGCGGCACCTCGACCGTCACGACCAGCGAGACCCTCGCCCTCAAGGGCGAGCGCGAGAAGGTCGCCCGCTTCCCGACCCTCGGCCCGCGCTTCGTCCCCAAGAACGTCGGCTACGCCACCGTCGTGTCGACGCTGGCCGACGTCTTCGTGCTGCGCCTGCGGGGCAGCCGTCGCATGGTCAGCTACCGGCTCGCCCCGGTGAAGGACGTGCCGCCGGACGTCAACGTCGTCACCTTCCTGATCAACCCCGCCTACACGTTGAACGGCTCGCTCGACGGGCAGGTCGGCTCGCAGGCCGCCGACGCCCGCTTCCACGGCCACGTCCCCGCCGCCCGGGCCCAGTACGGCGCCGAGGTCGAGGCCAGCTACTTCCGGCTCCGCGAGGCCTACGCGCTCAAGGACGCGATCGACCGCTCGAACCGGAGCGCCGAGGCGATCGCCGTCAACCTCAAGTCCGACCTCCTCGACGGGCTCGACCGCGGCGACGACACGCGGGGCCTGCCGACGCGGAACCAGGCGGAGCTCGAGCGTCAGACGACCCAGAAGGCCACCGCGACCACGGAGGCCGCCGCCGCCGCGATGAAGAAGCCGCCGGTGGCCCGGCAGATCGAGCAGGTCATCGACGACACGCCCAAGGGCAACATCGTCAACACCTACGTGTGGGACGGCGACGGCGGGCTGCGGGTCCAGACGCAGTCCTTCGCTACCTCGTGGCAGAACGTGTTCGGCGGCTCCCTTAACCTCGACGTCGGGATCGGGTTCAACCTCCATTTCCGGGCCTTCGTCGCGGGAGACTTCACCGCGATGCTCGGCTTCAACCTGACCGAGACCCTGACGAACGCGACCAGCACCTCGCGGGCCATCGAGCTCAACGTCGGCGTGCGCTGCGAGAGCCGGGGCGTCACCGACAACCAGGACCGGCCGCTCTGCCCCGGCGAGAAGGTCGACCGCTACCGCTTCATGAGCTTCGCCCTGCAACCCGCGACCGCGCACTTCACCGACTTCTTCAGCCGCGTCGTCGACCCCGAGTGGCTGCGCAGCAACGACGAGGAGGCGCGGGTGCTGCGTCAGATCGACCAGGGCAAGCCCAACAAGACCTGGCGCGTGCTCCACCGCGTGACCTACGTCGAGCGCCCGACCCGGACCGACGACGGCGAGGGGTAGCGGCCGCGACACGCGACGAGCGTCGGGCGGCCGGACAGCCGAGCTCGCCGTCCCTCAGCGTCGACGCCTGTCCGGCCGAGCCCCCTGGCCCCGTCGTGGTCGTGGTCGTCGTGGTCGTCCACGTCGCGCCCGTGGTCATCCCGCCGGGCGTGGCTGCGGCGCGCGTCCTCGTTCGCCATGGATCTCAATCCTCCGGTTCAGCGCTCGATCTGACCCGCGGGGCGACCACAGCTTGCTATCGCCCCACCCGATCACCTCGATCCGCTCGCGCGCGATTCCCCGTCGAACCAGCGCATCTTGCACATGCCGCGCCCTCTCTAGCGAGACCCGACGGGCTGCTTCCGTCACCAGATCGAGCGGCGCCATCTCGGCCGCCGTGAGCCGCCCCTCTCTGCGCG
>CAZMML010000488.1:2118-3944 GCA_964567335.1 uncultured Nannocystis sp.
CGAAGCGGCGGATCTCGTCGCGGTGGGGGTCACCTCTCCGCTGTCACGCGGGCACGGAGCGCAGCGACAACGTCAGCACCGTGCCCGGCCCGCGCAGGATGGACTCGTTGAGGAACAGGTCGTCGGCGCGGATGTCGTCTCCGGCTCATGCGCGCGGCGTGGCGCCGACCACCGATCTGCGCGCCCGGCGAGAATGGTGCGAATCTACGACTGCAGCGCGACTCTCAGGTGCTCCACCAGCGCGGCGACCTTGCGCGACGGCCGAGGGCCCCCCGGGAACACGGCGTAGATCCCCAGCGGCGCGAGGCTATATCCCGGGAGCAGCGGGACCACGATGCCGGCGGCGAGGTCGTTGCGACACATGATGTCCGACGCGATCGCTATCCCGAGACCCGCACGGACGCAGATCATCATGCCCTCGCCGGTGTCGACGCAGATCCGGGCGCTCACCTCCACCGAGGTCGTCGCGCCGTCATGCTCGAAGGCCCAGGTCCGCCGGGCGGCCGAGCCCGGGCCGAACACGAGTTCGTGCCCCCGCAGCTCGGCCGGCGTCCGGGGTGCCCCGCGCAGGGCGACATAGGCGGGCGCGGCGATCGTGTACCGCTGCAGGGTCGAGATCCTGCGCGCGCCGAAGCCGGAGTCGTCCAGGTTGCCGACGCGGATCGCCACGTCCGCGCCGACGGCGATCAGATCGTGCCGGTCGTCGGACATGACGATCTCGAGGCGCAGCCGCGCGTGCTGGCGCGCGAAGGAAGTGAGCGCGGGGAGCACCGCCCGGAGCCCGAAGGTCACCGGCATGGCGACCCTGAGCTGGCCGCGCAGGGTGTCGGCGTCGCGGGCGGCGTCCTCGGCGGCCTCGAGGTCCTGGAGGACCTGCCGCGCCCGCTCGAGAAAGGTCCGGCCCGCCGCCGTTGGTTCGACGCGGCGGGTCGTCCGCAACAGCAGCTTCACGCCGAGGCGCGCCTCGAGCTGAGAGATGATCCGTGAGATCGAGGGCTGGGAGAGGCCGAGCTCCCGGCTCGCCTGCGAGAAGCTCCCGCACTCGGCGGTGCGGACGAAGGCGGCGAGCTCCTGGAGGCGGTCGCTCATACACGGCGTGCATGGATCTTCGCCGAGCACGGCGCGCCTCGCAACGGTAGCCGAACTCGGCAGCGGCCCGGTCCCTCGCCGCGTCTAGCACTTATTCTCCTGGCAAATAGATGACCTCGAAGCGAGCGGACGCCCTGTAGGGCCCCACGGAGCCCGTTTTTCGGTCCCTCGTGCGGCCGTGCGCGGCGTTACGGACGGCTCGGGCGCGCCGTTGTCTCGCCATGGACGCCATGGACCCACTCACCTGCGAAGGAACGATCCGCGCGATCCCCACAACGGAGCGCTCGGCCGCCACCGGTCTGTACATGCTGATGGACCGCTACATCGACGGCGACAAGGCGGCGTTCGCGGCGCTCCACGCAGCGCTCGACCCTCGGCTGCGGAGCTTCCTGCGGCGCATCGTCCGCGACAACGCCGCCGCGGACGACTTGGCCCAGGCGACCTGGCTCAGGGCGCATCTCGCCCGTGAGCGCTTCGAGGCCCGCGGCCCGCGCGTCGATGGCGCGGTCCTGGCTTGGTACTTCACGATCGCCCGTAACCTCGCGCTCGACCACATCCGCGCCCGTGCCCGCGCCCGCGTGCACGCCGGCCTTCGGGATGACGTCGCCGACGAGATGCCGACCGTGGAGGAGGAGCGCGTCGGCCGCGAGGAGGCACACGCGCTCAAGACCCGCCTCGACGCGGCGCTGGCCCGACTCCCCGAGGGTCAGCGGGAGATCGTCGAGATGCACAAGCTG
>CAZMML010000489.1:0-3943 GCA_964567335.1 uncultured Nannocystis sp.
CACCATGGCCGTCACCGCCAACCTCGTCGCCTGCGTGCAGCGCGCCCTCGGCGACCCCGACGATCGCTTCGTCGTCGCCACCCGCGGCATGCACACGCGCCTGCTCGCGCGGGTCGTCCGCGGCGCGCTCGACGGCGACGGCGACGGCCACTCGGCCGCGCTCGGCGGCGCCGACTGCGACGACGGCGACCCCGCGATCCACCCCGAGGCCCGCGAGATCGTCGGCAACGACGTCGACGAGGACTGCGACGGCTACGTCGCCCGCGAGGACCTCGCCGCCGCCCTCGCGGCCGCCGAGCAGACCCGGGTCGAGCGCACCGGCGCCTGGGAGGCGCGCCCCGAGGTCCAGGCCTACCTGGGCCGGGCCCGCGGCAAGAACCTCCTGCTGATCTCCGTCGACGCGCTGCGGGCCGACGTCCTCACCGACACCTCCGAGAACCGCGCCGCCTTCCCGCGGATCTTCCAGCTCTTCGACGGCTCGACGGTGTTCGCCCGCGCCTTCGCGCCCTCGGCCGGCACCGACCTCTCGCTCTCCGGGATCCTCACCGGCAAGATCGACCCCTTCACCCGCGTCGACCTCACCCTCGCCGAGGGCCTCCGCGCCGCCGGCCACGTCAGCCACGGCGTGATCCCGAGCGAGGTGCTCCGCTACGCCGGCAAGACCCTCCTGACGCGCGGGCTCCACGGGCACGACCGGCTCGTCAACGACGGCGTCCGCCGCGACGTCGGCAGCTACAGCACCTCGGCGCGGACCACCGAGCTCGGGCTGGCCTTCCTCGGCCGCCGCGGCGAGGCGAGCGCCCAGGGCGCGGGCGCCCCCTTCTTCCTGTGGCTCCACTACTTCGACGTCCACGAGCACGACGAGGTCGAGGACGGCGACCGCAACCTCCGCCGCTTCCTCGGCGTCCCCGACCCCCGGCTCGACCGCCTGGCGAAGTACCGCGCGATGCTCGGCCTCGTCGACCAACAGATCGGTGTCCTCATCGACACCCTCAGCGCGCGCGACCTGTGGGACGACACGATCGTGGTCCTCGTCAGCGACCACGGCGAGGGCCTCGGCGAGGACCCACGCCTCCCCGACAACCACGGGCGCGTCCTCTACAACCCGCTGATCCACGTGCCGCTCTCGATCCGCGTCCCGGGCGGCGCGGCCGAGATCATCGACGACCCTGTGAGCGTCCTCGACGTCACCCCGACCCTGCTCGAGCTCGCCGGCGTCCCCGCCCCGACCGGCCTCGACGGCCGCAGCCTCCTGCCCTGGCTCATCGCCGACGCCCCGCCCGAGCTGCGGACCCGCTCGCGCCCGCTGGTGCTCAATGAGAGCGAGCAGTACGGCGTGATCGCGTGGCCCTACAAGCTGCTCGTCCGCCCGGGCGAGAACCTGATCGAGCTCTACGACCTCGGCGCCGACTTCCAGGAGCGACAGAACCTCGCCGAGAGCGCCCCGCGGCGCGTCGGCGAGCTCATGCAGTACTACCACGCGGCGCCGCGCGTCGACCTCGACCGCTCGGCCCGCGGCCGCCGCATGCGCGAGCGCAACGCCGCCGCGCCTGGCTAGCGCGGCGCCGGGACGTCGAGCGAGGTTAGGGCGTGCGGCACACGTAGGGGAGGGTCGCGCCGCAGGGGAGGTCGTTCCACAGCCCGCCGGCCCAGATCGGGAGGCTCGCGCAGTCCTCGTTGCCGGCGTTGTTGGGCTCGCCCTCGTTCCACGTGGTGAAGTCGAGGGGCGTCCCGTCGGTCCACACGAAGCTCCCCTCCTGCGCCTCGTCGTGGAGCCCCATCCACCAGTCGCTCGCCTGGATCGCGAAGGCCTGCTGCACCGTCCAGTCCTGGATCGCCTGCGAGTGGATCGAGAGCAGGTCGCCCCCCTTCGCCTTGCAGTCGGCGCGCGCCGCCGTGAAGTCGAGCGCGACGAAGCAGAAGGCCGCCGTGCCGGGGCCGGGGAGGTCCTTGGTGACGCAGTGGGGGCACTTCGGGTCGTCGTCCCACACCCCGTTGCAGTTGTCGTCGTCGAGGTCGCAGACCTCCGGCGCCCCGGGGTGGACGCCCGCGCTGTTGTCGTCGCAGTCGTCGATGCACGCGCTGAAGCCGTCCTTGTCGGCGTCGACCGCGGCCGGGACCGTGCAGAGCAGGCCGGCGGCGATCGTGCCCTTGCGGTCGGCGTAGAACTGGATGTTGTCGAGGACCGACTGCTGGTGCGCGGGCACGTCGCACTCCTTGCGCGGGTCGGCCGCGACCGCGTCCGCGGTGAGCTCCGCGAGCTGCGCCGCGAGCCCCGGGAGATCGAGCGCGTCGACGCGGGCGACCGTGTCCATGAAGTGCCCGGCGAGCAGGTCGCGACACGGCTGCGACGCCGCGCACATCTGCTCGAGGCGCCCCTGCCCGCCGAAGGGATCGAGGTGCTGGCGCAGCGTCTGATCGGTCCCCCACGGCATGAAGAGCCAGCGCAGGTCGCTCGGGCGCCGGTACACGAAGTAGTTGTTGCGGGTCCAGGCGTAGCCGTCCCAGTGGCCGAGGTAGATCTCGGCGGCCGCGAAGGCCAGGTAGCGGTCGAGGTCGACGATCGCGTCGACATCGGTGGCGAAGGTCTTCGGGTCGGTCATGCCGTCGAGCGCCGCGGCCCACTCGAAGAGGTCGGCGAAGGCGACGTCGGGGCCGTTGTCGAGGTCGAAGGAGGGCACCAGCTCGGTGACGATGTCGCTGCCGTACGCGCCCTCGTAGAGGCTCCCCTTGCTGCTCTCGAACCAGTGGTCGAGCAGCTCCTCGTTGTCGGTCGCCTCGACCGTCGTGTAGAGCCCGTAGAGCTCGCCGTTGACCCGCACGGTCGCGTAGCCCGCGCGCGAGGATGGCACACCGGCGTCGCGGAAGAGCGTGTAGGCGAGGATCTCCCGCTGCATGCTGCAGTCCTGGACCATGTTGTTGACCGCCAGCTTCTCGAGGCCGAGGAGCTGCTGGTCCGGGACGTAGCGGTCGAAGTTGAGGAGGAACGCGGCCTTCTGATCGAGCGTCCGAAACGACCCGTACACGCCCTTGAGACGGACCCCGATCTCCGGCAGCTCGTAGACCTGCCCGCCGATCTTGGCGACCAGGTCGCCCTTGGTGTAGACCCGCGGGTTCGCGTTCAACGCCAGGATCGCGTTGTCCGAGAGGGTGATGTCGAGCTCCGCGATCGCGTCGACGGCGAAGAGCGCGTCCGCCTCGGGGTATGGGTCCGGCGCCCCGGTGGTCCCGCTGCTGCTCCCGCTGCCGCCGCTCGAGGTCACGGTCTGCGTCCCCGCCTCGGTCGGATCTCCGCTCGTCGACGAGGTCGACGCGACGCCCGTCGTGCCCGTACCGCTCGATCCACCGCTGGACCCGCTCCCCTCGCCGCTCGATCCGGTCGTGGAGGGCTCGCCCGCGGGAGGGGGCGGGCAACCTGGGAGGGAGGCGAGGGCGACGAACACGAGGGCGGCCGAGCGCATAGCCTTCGACGTTACGTCCCCCGCGCGGCCTCCTCAAGCTCCTGCGTCACCTGCACGATCCGATCGAGCGAAGCCGCGAGCACGTGCCCGTCCTCCAGGATCTCGAGCGTCACCTGCGGATGCGCCGCCGCGAAGGCCTCGACGAGCGCGATCGGGATCAGCTCGTCGCGCCTGCCGTGCAGGATCCGCGTCGCGCAGGGCGGCCCGAGGTCCAGCGCGTCGGCGGGCGGCTCGGCGCGCAGGAGCGCAGGCGCGCAGAGCAGCAGCCCCGCGGTCCGGTGGCCCGCGCGGGCCCGCAAGATGGCCGCGCAGAGCGCCGCGAGCGCGCCGTAGCTCGACCCCACCAGCACGCACCCCGGGTGCGCGGCCAGGACCGGCATGAGCGTGGACACCCGGGCGGCGAGGTTCTGGCCGGTGAAGTCGGGCGCGACGACCTCGAGCCCTGCGGCCCGCAGCGCCTGCGCCTTGCGGCCCTGCGGGCT
>CAZMML010000490.1:0-3935 GCA_964567335.1 uncultured Nannocystis sp.
GATGTCCGATCGGACAGGCTCGGGAGGAGAGGCAGGGGCGGCGAGCGGACGCGCGGGGGCAGGGGGCGGCGGCGGCTCGTGGGACGCGAGCGTCGGGGTGTCTCGTGAGACAGGCTCTCGGTGATCCGGGGACGTCGGGGGGGGGGGGGGGGGGGCGTCCCGGTCGGGCGCGCGCGGGGCTGCGGCGGCGTCCCGGACCGGCGCGCGCGCGGCTGCGGCGGCGTCCTGGATCGGCGCGCGCGCGGCGGGGGTCGGGACGGCGACAGGCGCGCGGGGCTGGCGCGTGGCCGAGAGGCCGAGGTCGGGGGCGGCCGGCGTCCGCGGGGCGGCGGAGCTGGGGCGGGCGACGACGGTGGGGCGTCCGTGAGGCTCGGCGGGCGCGGGAGCGGCGGGCGCGGGGTGGACGAGGGGGTGGAGCGCGGCGATCTGGTCGGGGCGGAGGGAGTAGCGGACCTGCCAGCTCGCGAAGAGGGGGAGGTCGCGGAAGCGCGGGCGGGCGCGGGCGTCCTCGGCCCAGCGACAGCGCAGGACGGACACGAAGCGGCCGTGGCGGGCGAGCCGGGCCACCAGGCCGGGGTCGAGGCCGGCCTGCCAGGGGCGCGTGTCCAGGGCGTCAGCCATCGATGCCGGACTCCACGAAGGTCTTGGCGCGCGCGGCGAAGCCGAGCAGCGCGAGCCAGGTCGGGCGCTCGAGGCCGCCGTGGGCGAGCTCGAGGCGGTTGACGGCCACCTCGCTGTCGCGGGCGGCGTCGAAGCTGGGGCCGACCCAGCGGACCGGGAGGGCGTCGTGGAAGATCCAGCCGCTGACCGGGAAGCGGCTCGCGTTGAGCATGATGATCGCGCCCGAGCGGCGCTTGATCTGGCCGCGGGCGGTCTCGGCGAACCAGCTCCACATCGGGTCGAGCTCGGTCATGCCGCGCACGAGGGAGAGGTTCTGCCACTTGGTGTGGCCGACGAGCCGGCGCGGGGCGTCGTTGCGGCCGCCCTCGTAGTACTCCTCGACCTGGACCGAGCCCTCGAGCCCCTCGACGCGGGCGAACGCGCCGACGAAGAGGCCGTCGAGCTCGAGGACGAAGTTGAAGCTCGTCCAGGGGTCGAGCCGGGCGGTCGTGTAGGGCGCGAGGGCGGCGGTGATCAGGGCTTTTGCGCCCAGCATGGTGGACCTCGAGGCGGGTTAGGGCTGATCTCGCTGCGCGTGGATCCGGGCGATCTCGGCGACCCATCGCTGACGCTCATGGTGCGCGAGCGCCATGATCTGGTCGTGCGGCCAGTGAAAGTAGTAAGCCAGGTACGCCACCTCCTCGGCCAGCCGCTCCGAGGGGTAGCGCGTCATCCCCCCGGCGGGGCGGTCTCCACGTCGAACTCGCCCGCGCAGTGCGGGCACGCGACGCTCAGGCGCTGCGGGCCGGTGCGGTTGATCCGCTGGTAGAGCTCCTGCAAGTAGACGAGGTCGCACGCGAAGAGCCCCTCGATCAGCTTGGGGTTGATGAACTCGAGCGAGCCCAGCCGGGTGACGACCCGGGAGAGGAGGATGACGACGAGGTAGCCCGGGTTGCCCTGGACCCGCGGGTCCTTGAGCGGGGCGATCTCGTCGTACGCGGTCGCCATGCGCATGGCGCCCTCCTGGTGGAGGACGCCGTCGGGGCCGAGGTACCCGTGCGGGAGCACGAAGGGGAACTCGACCGCGGCGCTCACCACTTGGCGACCTCGATGCCCTCGTGGGCGATCTCGAGCGACTCGATGGCGACGTTGTCGCTGGCGGCGTCGAAGGAGGGCCCGGACCACTTGATCGGCCACGCGGCGCGGACGTTCCAGCGCATCAGCTCCTCGCCGGACTCGCTGAGCATGATGATGCTGATCGGGCGGCGGTCGACCTTGCCGGACGCGGCCTTGCTCTGCCAGTCCCACAGGTTGCGGTCGCTCGTGATCCCGCGCTTGAGGGTGATGTTGGTCCAGTTGACGAGCCCGGGGATCTTCCGCTTGGCGAGGGTGGCGTCGGTGCCCTCGCGGTAGTCGATCGCGGTCTGGGCGCGGTCGAGGCCGGAGCACTCCTTGAAGCCGGTGCCGGTGATGCCGTCGAGCTCGACGGCGAAGTTATGTCCCAGGAGAGGGTCCTTGCGATCAATGGCCATGGTCGTCTCTGTTCCTTCGGTCAGGTGGTCTCGGAGGTGATGGCGACCCTCGCCTGCGGGCTGACGCGGAGGCGAAGGACGATGGTCTCGGTGGCGGCGGCGGGGGCGAGGTCGATCTCGGCGTGGACGGCGCCGGAGTCGCGGACCTCCGGCGGGTTGGTGGACTCGTCGCAGCGGACGGCGTAGGCCTCCTCCGGGGTGGCGCCGCGGAGGGCGCCGCGCTCGTAGAAGGTGTCCAGGTAGGCGGAGAGCTCGCGGGTGATCCGGGCCCACAGCCAGGAGTTGTTCGGCTCGAAGGCGAGCGCCTCCATCCGCTGCTCGATGTTGCGGCGCAGGGTGAGGATCAGGCGCCGGACGTGGAGCGCCCGCTGGGCGGGGTCGAGGCTGAGGGTCCGCGCGCCCCACACGCGGATCCCGCGGCCCGTGAAGGCGCAGATGCAGTTGAGCGGGAGGTCCGCGAGCTCGCGCTGGCGGGCGGCGCCCAGGGGGACGTCGAGGTCGACGACGCCCTGCAGCGGCTCGTTCGCGGGGGCCTTGTGCGGGCCGACCCGCGCGTCGGTCGCGGCGATCAGCCCCGCGATGTGGCCGCAGGGCGGGACGACCCGGCCGCGCAGGCCGAGCCAGGGGAAGTAGAGCGCGCCGTTCTGGCTGCCCGGGCGGCCGGCGAGGCGGCGGGTGTGGTCGGCGACGAGCTCGACGTAGCGCTGGGCGTCGAGGCCGCCGCGCGCGGGGGCGTCGAGCAGGGCGACGCGGGTGGTGCCGTCGACGAGGTCGAGGAGGCGGCACTGGAGCTCACGGAGCTCGGAGAGCCCGGCGGGCTGGTCGGGGAAGGCGACGAGGTCGACGTCGTCCTGGGCGTCGACCTGCTCGAAGGCCTCGTCGAGCGCGGCGCGGCCGCGGCGTTGGTCGAAGGGGACCAGGTAGCAGAGCTGACCGCCGCAGGCGAAGAAGCCCTCGACGACGGCGGGGACGAGGCTGCTGGCCAGGGCCTCGCGCAGGTGGACGAGGTGGGTGGCGGCGCTGAGCTGGCGGGGCGGCCCGGCGGGCAGCGGGGCGAGGAAGGCGGGTACGGCGGTGCGGAAGACGGGCTCCACGGTCGGGAGCACGTCCTCGCGGTAGACGCCTGGGACACGCGCTGTCATCGTCGCCTCTGCTCCGCCGCGGCGCGTCAGGCGCCGGACTTCTGGCTGATCCGGAAGATCACGAACTCGGCCGGCTTGGTGACGGCGACGCCGATCTCGGTGATCACGCGGCCGAGGTCACGGGCCTCGGGCGGGTTGGTCTCGGCGTCGCACTTGACCGAGAAGGCCTGCTCGGCGGTGTCGCCGAAGAGCGCGCCGGTCTCCCAGGTCTGCTGCAGGAAGGAGCGGATGTTGCGGGTGATCCGCGCCCACAGGTCGGGGGTGTTCGGCTCGAACACGACCCAGCCGGTGCCCTCCTGGATCGACTCGCGGAGGAAGCAGAAGAGGCGCCGTACGTTGACGTAGGTGAACTCCTTCTGCTGCGCGTGGTTCTTGTCGGCCAGCGTGCGCGCCCCCCAGATCTTGCTGGTGTTGCCGAAGGGGCGGATGACGTTGACGCTGCCCTGGTTGAGGTCGTCGTTGATCGCCTTGCTGACGCGGTAGCGGACGCCGAAGGCGCCGCGGATCCCCTCGTTGGCGGGGGCCTTGTGGACGCCGCGCTCGGTGTCGACGCGGGCGAAGACGCCGGCGACGTGGCCGGAGGGCGGGGCGAAGCCGCCGCTGCCGGTGACGTCGATCCACGGGAAGTAGAGCGCGCCGTAGTCGCTCGCGCGGGTCTTGA
>CAZMML010000491.1:0-3919 GCA_964567335.1 uncultured Nannocystis sp.
CGAGCGTGAACGGCAGGCCGGGGTCGATGTCGGCATCGGTCAGGTCGACGATCCGGGCCCGCCTGGCCGGGACGGTCACCTGGACGGGCTCGAGCTCTGCGTTGCGGGTGGGGTCCTGGTAGGTGGGGACGACGTCGACCCGGGCGTGGCTGTTGGCTCCGTCGACGGCGAAGATCGACTGGGCCTGGGGCCGGTAGCTGGGCGGGAGGGTGAAGATGATGGTCGAGTTGCCAGGAGCACGGACGGAAGCCGGGTTCTCCCTGACGAGGCCGCGCAGGTGGACGTAGCCGAGGGCGTCGCGGCAATAGGCGGCGATCGGGAAGCCCGACTCGTAGTTGAACCAGTTGGACCGGAAGTCGGGGAGGCACCAGCGCATGTCGGCGCCGTAGGAGGGGCCGAAGTCCGGGAGGGGGCTGCCGAGGAGCGTGGTGGTGCCGGCGGGGGCGACGACGGGGGTGACGTTCTGGTCGAGCTTCCAGTAGCCGACGAGGCCGGCCTCGTTGCCGACGAGGGGGGTCATGACGATCGGTCGCTCGCCGACCCAGATGCTGAGCTCGGCGATCGAGCCGTCGAGGTGCGGATCCTGCAGGCCCCAATTGCTGCGGCCGACGAGGTTGGAGGTCCGGTTCACGGCGAGCGGGGTGAGGACCGAGAAGGGGGTGCCGAGGCCGGTGAGGCGGGTGCCGTTGACGAACATGCGGGCGCCGTTGCCGGGGGAGATCGTGACGGCGACGTGGGTCCAGACGCGCAGCGGGAGGGTGGCGGGGGGCGACGCCCCGACCCAGTTGCCGGCGTTGGTGCCCTGGTAGACGACCGCGCGGAGGCTGCCGTTGGCGCCGATCGAGACGGCGATGTTGTCCGAGGAGGGGCCGTTGCCGAGGTCGACGATCCGGGCCCACTCGGCGAAGTTGTTGATGTAGACCCAGGCCTGGATCGTGACGCCGGTGGCGAAGTTGACGGTCGCGGGGATCGTGGGCAGCACGACGTGCTGCTGGAGCTGCTGGTTGCGGTTGAGGATGAGGCCGCGCCGGCCGCTCAGGATCGTGCCGCCCGTTGCGGGCACGACGATGGCGTTGCCGAGGGTGAGGACGTTGCTGAGGGTGACCGGGCCGGCGACGGTGGCGGCGCCGGCGACCTGGAGGTCCTGGCTGGCGGTGAGGAGGGAGCCGGCGGTGACGATGCCGGTGGAGACGAGGGCGCCGGCGTTGACGACGCCGGTGGCGTTGACGCTGCCGTTGATCTGGGTGTTGCCCGCGACCGCGAGGCGGTTGGTGCCGGGGGTGGTGCCGACGCCGACGTTGCCGGCGTCGACGACGACGACCGCGGTGCCGCCGGCGCCGGGCGAGAGGTCGGTGTTGTCGTGGACGCCGCCCTGGTAGAGGGCGAAGTTGCGGAAGCTGCGGAGGTAGAGGGTGCTGGACTGGAGGCCGATCCCGTAGGCGGCGCCGTTCAGGTTGATCCGCTGGCTCGTGGGGCCGGTGAAGCTGAGGGCGTTGCTGTTGGCGACGGTGACGCCGCTGCCGAGGGTGACGAGGCCGCTCAGCTGGGTGGTGCCCTCGACGTGGAGGCTGCTGGTGGGGCTCGTGGTGCCGATGCCGATGCTGTTGAAGGGGACGACGAGGGCGCCGCCGGAGACCGAGAGGCCGCCCGTGCTGGTGAGGAGGCCGGTGACGGTGGCGGTGCCGGCGACCTGGAGGCGCGCGGCCGGGGCGGCGGTGCCGATGCCGACGTTGCCGCTCCGGACGACGAGGACCGCGGTGCCGCCGGCGCCGGGTGAGAGCTCGGCGTCGTCGTGGGTGCCGTTCTGGTAGAAGGCGAAGTTGTTGCCGGTGCGGAGGTAGAGGGTGTTCGCCTGGGCGCCGAGGCCGGTGCCGATGCCGGCGAGGTTGACCATCTGCCGCAGGGGGCCGAAGAAGGCGACCGCGCCGGCGTTGACGGCGATGCCGGCGTCGGCGCCGAGACCGCCGGCGGCGGAGAGTATGCCGGTGAAGCGGGCGCTGCCCTCGACGTGGAGGCGACTCGTGCCCGGGTCGTTGCCGAGGCCGAGGTTGCCGTTGATCCGGGTGAGGCCCTCGACCTGCAGGCGGTTGAGACCCGGGGAGGCGGTGCCGATGCCGACGTTGCCGGCCGAGACGACGAGGCCCGCGCTGGCGGTGACGAGGCCGGAGGCGTTGAGGGCGCCCAGGGCGTTGAGGGCGCCGCCGACCTGGGTGTTGCCGTCGACCTGGAGGCGGTTGGCGCCGGGGTTGGCGGTGCCGATGCCGACGTTGCCGGTGGGGACGAGGAGGTTGGCGCCGGTGACGGTGAGGGCGGCGTTGGCGTTGATCGGGCCGGAGGTGGTGAGGCTGGTGAGGCTGGCGGCGCCGGTCACGGCGAGGGCGCCGTTCAGACGCGTACTACCCTCGACCTGGAGGCGGTTCGTGCCGGGGTCGCCGGTGCCGAGGCCGAGGTTGCCGTCCCGGACGACCATCTGGACGGCTCCGCCGGCGCCGGGGCTGAAGGCGTTGGAGTCGTGGGAGCCGCCCTGGAAGAGCGCGAGGTGCTTGGCGGTGCGCAGGTAGAGGACGCCGAAGTTCTGGACGCCGACGCCGTGCTCGGCGTTGAAGAGGTTGAGCACCTGGCGCGGCTGGGCGCCGAAGTCGACGCTCGCGGTGGCGCCCACGTTCACGCCCGCGCTGGCGGCGAGCGGGCCTGTGGTGGTGAGGGTGCCAGTGACGAGGGCGTTGCCCTCGACGTGGAGTCGGTTGGGTCCGGCGTCACCGCCGAGGCCGAGGTTGCCGTTGATCCGGGTGAGGCCCTCGACCTGCAGGCGGTTGATGCCGGAGTTGCTCGTGCCGATGCCGACGTTGCCGGAGGGGACGACGAAGTGGGCGCCGACCGAGACCGTGCCGGAGGTGCTCAGGGCGGCGAGCGTGGTGGCGCCGGTGACCGTGAGGGTCTGGGGGGCCTGCGCGGTGCCGACGGTGAGGGGGCCGGAGGTGGCGAGGGCGGCGAGGGAGGCGGCGCCGGTGGCGGTGAGGGTGCCGCTGACCCGGGTGTTGCCCTCGACCTGGAGGCGGTTGGTGCCGGGGTTGTCGGTGCCGATGCCGACGTTGCCGCTGGCGTGGAGCCAGACTTGATGGGCGGTGCCGTTGACGGCGAAGGAGAAGGCGTTGCCGGGGCGGACTCCGACGTCCCAAAAGACCCCGGGCGCGGTGCCGCCGCTGAGCCCGTAGCGGATCGAGGCCCGGCTCTGCCAGGGGATCCACGGGACGTAGGGGTCCATGTACATGCAGTTGGTGATCGTGGAGTGCGAGTTGACGCCGTCCCAGAAGGGGAGGCGGCGGAGGAGCATGCGATCGAGGCCCCAGTCGCCGCCGGTGATGACCTCGAGCTCGCCCTGGGGGGCCAGGGTGCCGACGCCGAGGCGGCCGGTGACGCCGAGGTTGCCGGTGACGCTGGCGCCGCCGCCGGCGCTGAGGGGGCCGGTGGCCGTGAGGGGACCGGTGAGGTTGAGGGCGCCGGTCAGGGTGAGGGGACCTGTGACCTGGAGGGCGGCGAGCGAGGTGGCGCCGGAGATCGAGAGGGGACCGGAGACGGTGAGGCCGCCGGTGACGCGGGCGTCGCCGACGACGTGGAGGCGGCTGGCGCCGGGGTCGTTGGTGCCGAGGCCGAGGTTGCCAGTGGCGAGGTCGAGGAAGAGGCGCGGGACGCCGGCGGCGTTGGTGACGCCGAGGCCGGCGCGGGCGGTGGCGAGGTCGGCGGGGTTCTGCGCGGGGCTGAGGCTGACGATCCAGTCGGGGGTCGGGGCGCCGGCCTGGAAGAAGCGGAGGGCGCGGCGCTGGGGCTCGGCCTCGGCGAACACGCCGAGGGCCTCGCCGGGGCGCTTGAAGACGCCGTCGTCGCGCTGGTTGAGCGGGGCGTCGATGAGGTCCTCGAA
>CAZMML010000492.1:0-3896 GCA_964567335.1 uncultured Nannocystis sp.
CTCGGCACCGTCGGTCGCCCGATCCCTGGCCTCGAGGTCAGGCTCGCCGAGGACGGCGAGATCCTCGTCCGCGGCCCGAGCGTCTTCAAGGGCTACTTCAAGGACCCCGCCGCCACCGCCGAGGCGCTTCAGGACGGCTGGCTGCACTCGGGCGACCTCGGCGCCTTCGACGCCGACCGCTTCCTCTCGATCACCGGCCGCAAGAAAGAGATCATCATCACCGCCGGCGGCAAGAACATCGCCCCCAAGAACATCGAGGCCGCGCTCAAGGAGAGCCCGTTGATCGAGGAGGCCGTCGTGATCGGTGACCGCCGCAAATTCCTCAGCGCGCTGATCGTCCTCGATCGACCCGCGGTGACCAAGTGGCTCGAGGCGCAGGGGAAGCCGGCCCAGGAGCCGCTCCACGGGGACCCCGCCGTCTTGGCCGAGGTCTCCCGCGCCGTCGAGCGCTGCAACGAGCAGTTCGCGCGCGTCGAGCACGTCAGGAAGTTCCGGATCCTCCCGCGCAGCCTCAGCGCCGACCACGGCGAGCTGACCCCGACGCTGAAGCTGAAGCGCCGGGTGATCGAGGCCAAGTGGAGCGCCCTGCTGGACGACATGTACGCCGAGGAGTGAGCTTTGGCCCCTGCTTGCCGACCCGCGGCCCAGGGTCGATAGTAGAGGTCGCGATGCATCCCCGCGCCCTGCTCCTCCTGCTCCTGATCGTCGGGTGCAGCAAGCCGAACCCCTTCTTCCTCGGCGCCGACGAGGGCACGGCGAGCTTCGGCGGCACGAGCGAGGCGACCAGCACCGTCGCGCCCACGACCTCCACGACCTCCACCTCCACCTCCACCTCCACCAGCGAGCCCGGGAGCACCTCCGTCGGCCTCACCGGCTCAGGCGACGCCTCGACGACGGAGGCAGTGTCGTCGAGTTCGACGGGCGCCCCGCTCGTCTGCGCCGACGCCGGCCCTGGGATGGTGATCTCGCTCGTCGATCAGAACGCGCCCGACCAGGATCTCGCGAAGGTCGACTGCGACGCCCCCCCCGACGAGAAGAAGCCCTACATCGCCGAGCAGCTCCTCCCTAACGGCGTCCTCTTGCGGCAGTGCGTCGACGATGCCTGCGTGGTGAAGACCAAGACCGTCCTCCTCTCGCTCGAGTTCCCGGGGAGCGACATGATCCTCGCGGCGTTCCCGCTGATGAAGCCCCTCGGCGTGCGTCGCTGGGGCGCCTACCAGCTCGGCGGGGACCAGTGCGGGATCGGCGGCCTGACCTTCTTCCAGGAGGTCAACTACGACTCGGTCCCGGTGCTCGTCGTGCGTCGCGCCCACCTCCTCACCGAGGATCTGACCCCTCCGGAGCTCGGCAAGCTCTCGGTGGGGATCAGCCCGAAGGCCGACACGCAGGACGGATGCGCGTCGGACGTGCCGTGCGACCCGCTGCAGGGGATCCACCGCGTCGACTTCCGGCTCTACCTGAGCAACAAGGACCTGGCCGTCGAAGTGTCTCTCGACAGTCCGGGCAACGAGGCCGCGCAGATCGTCGATCCCAACGACCAGCCGACGATCCAGGTCTTCAACGTCCGCACCTTCGTCGCCGCCGCGGAGTGCCTCCAGCACAGCGAGTGGGCGCTGCTCAAGCTCTGAGTTCAGGGCGCCGTCACCACCACGCCGAGGCTCTCGACCCCGTGCTTCCCGGCCGCGCTGATCGCCCAGGTCCCGGGCGCCAGCGCCACGCTCGGCTCGCCTGCCGGCACGATCCGGTCGATCGTCCACCCCTCGCCCGCCTGCGCGTACACCACCCACGCGCGCACGCTCGCGGGCGCCTCGTGCGCGAGCGAGGCCGTCTCGCCCATCATCGTCACCTCGGGCGGCGGCATGATCTCGCCCACGAACGCCGCGATCGGGGGCGTCAGCGCGGGCGCCTGGTAGTACTCGTCCCGCAGCACGTCCGCGATCCCCTCCGTGTTGCTCTGCAAGGGCTCCACGTGGAAGAAGATGTTGCCGCGCGAGCCCGCGTCGGCGAACTCGCGGCTGAGGTCGAGCTCGGCGCGGAACTCGTCGACCGACCACTTCGCCTCGCTGCCGAGCTTGCTCAGGTAGTTGCCGGCGAAGATGTGGCGCCCGCCCTCGGTCACGCTCGACCACCACTCGATCAGCGCCCCGTAGGCCTGCGCGTCCTGCGTCGTCGGCCAGTAGAGCTGCGGCGCGAGGTAGTCGAGCCAACCCTCCTGCATCCACTTGAGTGGGTCGGCGTAGAGCGCCTCGTACTGATCGAGCCCCGAGATGCCCGGCGGGATCCCCGGGCGGTAGATCCCGAAGGGGCTGATCCCCCAGCGGACCTCGGGCCTCAGCCCCGCGATCGTCTCGCCGACCGCCTTCACCATCCCGTCGACGTTGCTGCGCCGCCAGTCCGCCCGCGAGAGATCGCCGCCGCCGTCCTGATAGGCCTGCCAGGTCGCGTCGTCGGGGAAGTCCACGTCGGTCGGGTAGGGGTAGAAGTAGTCGTCGAAGTGGATCCCGTCGACCTCGTAGCGCGTCACGAGGTCCGCGATCACCGCGAGCAGGCGCGCCTGGACCGGCTCCGCCCCGGGGTCCATCCACACGTAGGTGTCGTAGTCGTAGGCGTACTCTGGGTATTCAGCCGCGATGTGCCCCGGCGCGAAGTCGACGCCCTGGCTCGCGCTGGCGCGGTAGGGGTTGAGCCACGCGTGGACCTCCAGCCCGCGCGCGTGCGCCTCCGTCAGCAGCGAGGCGAGCGGGTCATAGCCCGGGTCGACGCCCTGCGTCCCGGTCAGGAAGCGGCTCCAGGGCTCCAGCGTCGACGCGTAGAGCGCGTCGCTCTCGGGCCTGACCTGGAAGAACACCGCGTTGAGTCCGACCCCGCGGACCACGTCGAGGAGCGCCACCAGCTCCGCCTGCTGCTCCTGAGCCGTCAGCCCCGTCGCGCTCGGGAAGTTGATGTTGAACACCGTGGCCAACCACACGCCCCTCAGCTCGCGCTGGTGCCCGACCTGGGCCAGCACCGGCGGCTCCCACTCCGTCGTGCCGCTGGGGCCCGCGGAGCCGGTCGTGGTGGGCGCCTCCCCCGTGGTCGGCGCCTCCCCCGACGTTGGGTCCTCTGTCGAGGGTCCGCCCGAAGAGTTGGCGCTCGTGGAGCCCGCGGGAGATCCGTCGCCGCAGCCGGAGATCAGCGCGACACTGAGAGACAATCCGAGCGCTGCGCGACGTCGAGCCATGGAGGGCGCCTAATATCACATTCGCTCCTCCCCTGCGGCGCAGATCCGCGCCCAATCTACGCTATAGTCCCATCCATGCGCACGATCACCGCATGTCTTCTCACCGCGACCCTCGGCCTTGGCCTCGCCTGCGTGCCAAAGCCGGGGGACTACCGGGTTTACCGCGTGACCGCCCTCGCCGAACAAGCGGACGAGGGCTGCCCCGGCGGCGTCTTTCCGGAGGACGGCGACAGCTCGACCTTCTTCGGCGCGAGCACGCTCGCGATCTTCGCCAGCGACGCCGACACCTACTTCCTCGAGTTCCTCGGGACCGCGATCACGGGCACGCGTGAGGGCACCCAGTTCTCGTTCGCGGGGGACAGCATCGACGTCCAGGACAACATGGCGTTCACGACCCGCCTGACCCGCACCCTCGACGTCTCGCTGGAGCTCCACGGCAAGGAGATCACCGGCTCTTACGTCTCGGTCGAGAAGCTCGTCTGCGAGGGGACCTGCCCGCCGGACATCGGTTACACCTGCACCAAGACCAACGACTTCTTCGGCTCCGAGGTCAACGAGGTCGAGCTCGAGTACGGCCTCGGCGGCGCCGGCGCGCCCTAACGCGGGCTCCACGCGCGACGAGCAAAGAGACCCGGCGGGAGTCCCGCCGGGTCTCTTTGTCGTCGCGCGGCGCGAG
>CAZMML010000493.1:0-3886 GCA_964567335.1 uncultured Nannocystis sp.
CTGATGGACGACCTGCAGCTCCCCGGGCTCACGGGACAGGCGCGCAAGCGGCGGGACGCGCAGGTCGAGCTGCAGGCGGCGGCGGCGCGCGACGTCGCCGCGGCCGAGCTGCAGATCGCGGGCGAGGTGGCGGGCACGCTGGTGATGGTCGAGAGCGCCGCGGAGCGCTACCGGGTGCTGATCGGGGAGGCGCGCCCGGCGAGCGCGCGGGCGCGGGACGTCGCGCTCGCGGGCTACGAGACCGGGCGCAGCGACATGCTGGCGCTGCTCTCCGGCGAGGCGGTCCACGTCGAGGTGGAGATGGACCTGATCGCGGCGCGGACGATGCTGGGCCACGCGCTGGTCGACCTCGATCGGGCGGTCGGGGCGCCGGTGTCGCGCCAGGACATGAAGGAAGGAGCGGGCGCGCCATGAGCGACGACGAGGGCCTCCGCGAGGGGGTCGAGGCGCCGCCGCCGGGGACGGCGGCGATGGCGGTGGTGCGCTGGCTGCTCCTGATCGGGGTCGCGGCGGCGGCGGCCCAGGCGTGGTGGTCCTTCGCCCACGCCGACCCGGCCGCCGAGCACGCGCCGAAGTACATGTGCCCGATGCACCCGCAGATCACCTCGGCGACGGCGCCGGGGGAGTGCCCGATCTGCCACATGGCCTTGGAGCCAGTGCACGAGGAGCAGGGCGCGGGGGACAGCCTGTACCGGTGCCCGATGCACCCGGAGCAGACGTCGACCGGCCCGGGCCGCTGCCCGGTGTGCGGGATGGACCTCGAGGCGAGCGCGGGCGCGGCGCCGCCGGGGACGGCGCCGATGACGCTGGCGCTCGACCGCCTGCAGGCGATCGGGGTGCGCACGGCGGAGGCGCGGGAGCGCGGCTTCTCGCCGGAGCTGCGGGTCGCGGCCCGCACGGAGCTCTCGGAGGACGGGGCGGCGCGGGTCCACGTGCGCGCGGCGGGCTTCATCGAGCGGGTGCTGGTCGACCAGACGGGGGCCCGGGTGCACAAGGGGCAGCGCCTGGCGGAGTACTACAGCCCGGAGATCTACCAGGCGCAGGCGGAGCTGATCGCGGCGCGCGGGTGGGCCGGCGGGCAGGCGCTCGAGGCGGCGCGGCTGCGCCTCGAGCTGCTCGGGGTGCCCGCGGCGACGGTCGAGCGGGTGCTGAAGGTCGGCAAGCCGGAGCGCACGCTGGCGATCGTGGCGCCCGCGAGCGGGGTGGTGATCGAGCGGCGGGCGGCGATCGGCGCCTACGTCGGGCCGGAGGAGCCGCTCTACGAGCTGCGCGACGATCGCGTGCTCTACCTGATCGCGGAGGTCCCGGCGGCGCGCGCGGCCGGGGTGAGGGTCGGGCTCTCGGGACAGGCGAGCTTCCCGGGGGACCCCGCGCGGCGCGAGCCGGTCGAGGTCGATCTGGTGTACCCGACGGCGGACCCGGGGAGCCGCGCGCTGCGGGCGCGGATGCCGCTCGGCAACCGCGACCGCGCCCACGTCGCGGGTGAGCCGGCGCTGGTGACCTTCGCGCTGCCGGAGCTGCGCGGGGTCGCGGTGCCGCGCGACGCGGTGGTCGAGACCGGGACGCGGCCCTACGTCTTCGTCGACCGCGGGGGCGGCCGGCTCGAGCCGCGGCTGGTCGAGCTCGGGGTCCGCGACGACGAGGACGTGCTGATCAGCGCCGGGGTCCACGCGGGCGAGCGCGTGGTCGCGGGGGCGACCTTCCTGATCGACGCCGAGAGCCGCCTGCGGGCGGCGCTGGCGCCCGCGAGAGCCCCATGAGCGCGCCGATCGGCCGGCTGATCGACGCCTGCGCGCGCCACCGGGCGCTGGTGATCATGATCTACGTCGCGCTCGCGGCGCTCGCCGTGCGGGCGCTGGAGCGGCTGCCGCTCGACGCGGTGCCGGACCTCTCGGACCCGCAGGTGATCGTGTTCACGGAGTGGCGCGGGCGCTCGCCGACGCTGGTCGAGGACCAGGTGACCTACCCGATCACGGCGGCGCTGCTGGCGGCGCCGCAGGTCGAGGCGGTCCGCGGCTACTCGATGTTCGGGATGTCCTTCGTGCACGTCCTCTTCGCCGAGGAGACCGACGTCTACTGGGCCCGCTCGCGGGTCGCGGAGTACCTCTCGGGGGTGTCCGAGCGGCTGCCGGAGGGGGCGACGCCGACGCTCGGGCCGGACGCGACCGGGATCGGGTGGGTGTTCGAGTACGCCCTGGTCGATGAGACAGGATCGCACGACCTCGGCGAGCTGCGGGCGATCCAGGACTACAGCCTGCGCTACGCGCTGCAGGCGGTGCCGGGGGTGGCGCAGGTCGCCAGCGTCGGCGGCTACGAGCGCCAGTTCCACGTCCAGGTCGATCCGGAGCGGCTGCGGGCCTACGGGCTCGGGATCGAAGACGTCGCGGCGGCGGTGCGCGGCAGCTCGGGCGAGTCGTCGGGGCGGATCCTCGAGCTCGGCGGGCGCGAGGCGTTCATCCGCGGGCGCGGCTACCTGCGCGTCCCGGCGGAGCTCGAGCAGGCGGTCGTGCGCGCGAGCCCCTCCGGCGGGGCGCCGATCCGCGTCGGCGACGTCGCGGAGGTGCGGGTCGGCCCCGACATCCGCCGCGGGATCGCCGAGCTCGACGGCCGCGGGGAGGCGGTCGGCGCGATCGTGGTCGCGCGCTACGGGACCAACGCGAAGGCGGTGATCGAGGCGGTCCGCGAGAAGCTCGCCAGCGTCGCGGCGGGGCTGCCGCCCGGGGTGGAGGTGGTGACGACCTACGACCGCAGCCAGCTCATCGACCGCGCGATCGACACGCTCCGCCGCGCGCTGGTCGAGGAGGGCCTGGTCGTCGCGCTGGTGATCCTGCTCTTCCTGCTGCACGTGCGCTCGGCGCTGCTGCCGATCGTCGGCCTTCCGCTGGCGGTCCTGCTGGCCTTCCTGCCGATGGTGTGGCTCGGGATCCCGGCGACGATCATGAGCCTCGGGGGCATCGCGATCGCGATCGGCGCGACGGTCGACGCCGAGATCGTGATGGTCGAGGCCTGCCACAAGCGCCTCGAGGGCGCGCCGCCGGGGATCGGGGAGGCGGAGCGCCGCGCGCTGCTGTCGGCGGCGGCGCGCGAGGTGACGCCGGCGATCTTCTTCTCGCTGCTGATCATCGCGGTCGCGTTCATCCCGGTGTTCGGGCTCGAGGGGCAGGCCGGGCGCCTCTTCAAGCCGCTCGCCTACACCAAGACCTTCGTCATGCTGGCGGCGGCGCTGCTCAGCGTGACGCTGGCGCCGGCGCTGCGCGACCTGCTGATCCGCGGCAAGATCTACAGCGAGGAGCGGCACCCGATCTCGCGGCTGATCCGCGCGGTCTACGAGCCCTTCGTGTACATCGCGCTGCGGCGGCCGCGGACGACCCTGGCGATCGGGGTCTTCGCGGTGCTCTCGGCGGTGCCGGTGTGGATGCGCCTCGGGACCGAGTTCATGCCGGCGCTGAACGAGGGCGACATCCTGTACATGCCGACGACCCTGCCCGGCATCTCGATCGAGGAGGCCAAGCGCCAGCTCGCCAAGCAGGACGCGCTGCTCGCCGGCCTGCCCGAGGTCGAGCGCGTGTTCGGCAAGGCCGGCCGCGCCGAGACGGCGACCGACCCCGCGCCGCTGTCGATGGTCGAGACCGTCGTCATGCTGCGCCCGCCGAGCGAGTGGCCCACCGTCCGCCGCGCGCGCTGGCACAGCGGCTGGGCGCCCGAATTCCTGCACGGCCCGCTGACCTACCTCTGGCCCGAGCAGACCCCCGAGACCTGGGACGAGCTGGTCGCCAAGCTCGGCGCGACGCTGCAGCTCCCGGGGTGGATCAACGCGTGGACGATGCCGATCCGGGCCCGCGTCGACATGCTGACGACCGGCGTGCGCACGCCCGTCGGCGTCAAG
>CAZMML010000494.1:0-3878 GCA_964567335.1 uncultured Nannocystis sp.
GCGCGAGCGGGAGCGTCGGCGCGACCTGCTGATCGAGCTGGCCTCGCTCGAGGCGGAGCGCGGCGAGGTAGCGAGCGCCCGCCGCTTCGCCGAAGAGGCGCTCGCGGCGAGCACGAACCGGAGGATCACGGGTGACATGCTGCGGGCGCGACCGGAGCTGGCGGCGACGCTGCGCGATGTAGGTCTTGCGGACAGGTGAAAGACTCGAGCGCGCGGTGCCGGATCGATTCGGCTCGAAGCTCGCCTTCGAGGACGACGGCGTCATCCTGACGCCGCGGCGTGACGGGTGCTGCGCGCGTGGGCGACGACCCGGCGCGGGAGTCACGCCGAGGCGGCCGGCCGCGGGTCGGTGCGGGGAGTTCGGGCGACGCTTCGCGCCGCGCAGACGCGCCGCGGGTCTCGCGCACGAGGCCATGGAGCGGAGCTCGGAGGGCGCCGCGTGTTTGTGGGTATCATGCCGCGCATGAAGACGCGCACGCTCGGCAAGCAGGGCCTCGTCGTCGGCGAGATCGGCCTCGGGTGCATGGGGATGTCGGCCTTCTACGGCGACCGCGACGACGGCGAGTCGCTGGCCACCCTCGATCGGGCGCTCGAGCTCGGGGTCACCCTCCTCGACACCTCCGACATCTACGGGCCCTACACCAACGAGGAGCTGCTCGGCCGGTGGCTGCGCGGCAAGCGGGAGCGCGTGGCGATCGCCACCAAGTTCGGGATCGTCGGCTCGGTCGAACCTGGCAGGCGCCGCATCGACGGCTCGCCGGCCTACGTGCGGCAGGCCTGCGAGGCGAGCCTGCGGCGCCTCGGCGTCGACCACATCGATCTCTACTACCAACACCGCGTCGATCCCTCGACGCCGATCGAGGAGACCGTCGGCGCGATGGCCGAGCTGGTCCGCGCCGGCAAGGTGCGCTACCTCGGGCTCTCGGAGGCGAGCGAGCAGACCTTGCGGCGCGCCCACGCGGTCCACCCGATCAGCGCGCTGCAGAGCGAGTACTCGCTGTGGACGCGGGGGATCGAGGCCGAGATCCTGCCCGCGTGCCGCGAGCTCGGGGTCGGGCTGGTCGCCTACAGCCCGCTGGGCCGCGGG
The DNA here is from genome assembly GCA_964567335.1 of uncultured Nannocystis sp. Taxonomy (GTDB): domain Bacteria; phylum Myxococcota_A; class Polyangia; order Nannocystales; family Nannocystaceae; genus Nannocystis. Next base: position 1,088 of record CAZMML010000494.1, read on the forward strand.
TTCCTGACCGGCGCCATCACGCAGCCCGCGGACCTCGAGGAGGGCGACTGGCGGCGGATGAACCCGCGCTTCGCGGCCGACAACATGGCGCAGAACCTCGCGCTCGTCGAACGCATCCGGGCGCTGGCCGCGGCGCGCGGCGTGACCGCGGCGCGGCTCGCCCTCGCGTGGGTGCTGGCGCGCGGCGACGACATCGTCCCGATCCCCGGCACCAAGAAGCGCCGCTACCTCGAGGACAACGTCGGCGCCGCGGCGATCGTGCTGAGCCCGGACGAGCGCGCCGCGCTCGACGGGATCGGGGAGGCCGCGGGCGCGCGCTACCCGGAGGCGATGATGCGGAGCGTGGAGCTCTGAGCGCCCGGGCGGCTCAGTTGTCGGGGCACTCCAGGCGGTCCCAGCGGGCGCCGGTGCAGCGCAGGACGCACCCGTCGCCGACGGACCACAGCGAGCGCCGGTCGCGGTCGACGTCGAGGGCGTCGAAGGCGAGCGGGCCCGCGAGGGGGACCTCGACACGCGCGAGCGAGTCGCCCTCGATGGTCAGGAGCGCGGCGCCGCCGGCGATGTAGACCTTGCCCTGGAGCTCCGCCAGGTCGACGAGGGTGGCGCGGGTGAGCGCTGGGTCCCCGAGCGGGGTCCAGCCGCGCCCGCGCCCGCCGCGGAAGAGGGTCCCGTTGCTGCCGGCGACGAAGACGTCGCCGGACGACGCGCACAGGACCGCGAAGAGCGGGTAGGTCGTGGGTCGCTCCAGCGCGGTCCAGGCGCGGCCGTCGAAGTGCCACACGGCGCCGGACTGGCCGACCGCGTAGAGGTCGTCCGCGGCCAGGCCGTCGATCGCCTCGAAGCTGCGGTCGACCCCGGCCGGTCCGAGCGGCGCGAAGGTCCCGGCGTCGATCCGGTGCCACCCGCCCGCGACCTGCCGGTGGACCTGGTTCTGGGTCCCGCAGGCGTGCAGCGCCCCGCCGATCGAGCGCAGATCGAGCAGGTAACCGGGGTCGACGGCGAGCCGGACTTCGTGGGTCGCGCCGCCGAAGGGGGTCTCGCGGTAGAGGCCGCGGCGGCCCATGCGACAGAGCGTCGGCGCGCCGCTGGCGTCGTCCTTGCGGGTCGCCGCGTAGACGATCTCGTCCATGTCCTCGAGGAAGCCCCAGCGATCGCCGCTCACGACGTAGAAGCGGGTCACGGAGGGCTCGGTGCCCTCGGCGCGCAGGTGGCCGCCGAGGACCGCGAGCTCGGGGGAGAACGCGACCACCGAGGTGAAGTAGACCGAGGTCGGCTTGTCGTCTGCCACGCGCCTCCTCAGCGCGGCGAGGCCGCGATGTTGCCGCCGTCGACCGTCACGACGCAGCCGGTCGTGCTGCGGGCCTGCGCGAGGTAGACGAAGGCCGCGGCGACGTCGTCGGCCTCGACCTCGCGGGCGAGCAGGTTGCTGCGGAAGTAGGCGTCGACCGCGAGCCCGCGGGCGCGCGCGCGCTGCTCGACCTCCGCGGGCGCGAGCAGGCCGGTGCGCACGCGATCGGCGTTGACGGCCCCGGCCCGCACGCCGGCGGGCGCGCCCTCGATCGCGTACTGCTTCATCAGGGCGAGCAGGGCGGCCTTGGGGATCGCGTAGGGGCCGAAGTCGGGGCCGGGGCTCCAGGCCGACTTCGAGGCGTTGAAGAGCAGGAAGCCGCCGATCCCCTGGCGCTGCAGGATCCGCAGCGCGTGCGCGGCGACCCACTGGTGGGCGAAGAGGTTGACCTCGAAGCTCTCCCGCAGCAGCTCCGGCGGGCACCCGGCGATCGGCGCCTGCGGCGCGACGCCGGCGTTCGAGACCGCGCCGTCGAGGCCGCCGAAGCGGGCGACGCAGGCCTGCAGCGAGCGCGCGACGGCCGGCTCGTCGCGGACGTCGAGCGCCTCCCACGCGGCCTGCAGCGAGCGGGCCAGCGGCCCGAGCTCGTCGGCGCTTCGATCGACCAGGTAGAGCGTCGCGCCCTGCCCGGCGAAGGCGCGGGCGGTCGCGGCCCCGATCCCGCGCGCGGCGCCGGTGACGTAGACGACCTGCCCCGCGAGCGGCTTCGGGCGCTGGGCGCCGAGCTTGGCCTGCTCGAGCGACCAGTACTCCATGTCGAAGATGTCCGACTCCGGCAGCGCGGCGTAGCGACCGACGGCCTCGGCGTCGGCGATCACGGCGAGGGTGTGCTCGTAGAGGTCGGCCGCGATCGCGGCGGCCTTGGGCGAGCCGCCGACGCCGACGAGCCCGAGCCCCGGGACCAGCACGACGCGCGGGTCCGGGTCGAGCGGGGTGATCCGACGCCCGGGGCGGGCCGCGCCCTGGCGGGCGACGTAGGCGCGGTAGGCGGCCCGGAAGGCCTCGACCTGCGGCGCCAGGGGCTCGCGCGGCGCGAGGACCAGCGGCGTCTGCTTGGTGCGGATCACGTGGTCGGGGGTGATCGGGCCGCGCTGCGACCGGTCGCCGATGCGCGGGTCGTCGACCGCCGCGCGGATCTCCGGGCTCTCGCGGAGGTGAAGGAAGTAGCGCCGCGGCGCCTCGCGCCCGCCGGCCAGCGCCCCGCGCAGCCGCGGCGCCAGCTCGGCGAAGTCGACCTCGGGCGGACGGGCGACGGGCGGCGCCGGGCGTCGGGCGGCGAGGTGGCGCTCGGCGCGGTCGACCGCCGCGATGTGACGCTCGTAGGACTCGCGCGCGGTGGCTCCCCAGGTAAAGAGGCCGTGCTGCAGGAGCAGGAGCCCCTCGGCGTGCGGGTGGGCGGCGGCGACCTCGGCGGCGAGCTTCGCCAGCGCGAAGCCGGGCATG
>CAZMML010000495.1:0-3876 GCA_964567335.1 uncultured Nannocystis sp.
GGATCAAAGTGCATGCACACCAGGGCCGCCTGCACCCGCCGCGGATCGAGGCGGTCGGCCGGGGCCCGCCGGCTCACGCGGCCCCTCCGCGCGCCGCGAGCAGATCCGCCGCCCTGCCGAAGAGCGGCAGCACCCGACCTATCGCGTTGCGCTCGCACTCGACCACGATCGCCTTCAAGTTGGAGGCGCGGGCGACCGCCTCGGCCGCGATCTCCCAGGTGTCCGGCAGCACGGCCGTGCCGTGGTCGTCGTCGATCCACGCCAGCCCGGCCTCGTCACGGACGCTCCCGCCGGCCACGTGGAGCTCGACCACCCGGTCCCAGGGCAACGCGTCGAAGGCCGTCCGCGGCGCGTGGCCGCGGGCGCGCTGGAACATCGCCAGGTGCGCGCAGTCGAGGAGCAGGCCGCAGTCCGCCGCCTCCGCGACCCGGGCGAAGAACTCGAGCAGGTGAAGATCGCCGACGAAGGCCGCGCCCGGGGGGTTCTCGGGCAGCACCTCGAGCCCGGTCGCCTCGCGCAGCCGGACGATCCCCGCCGCCATCGGCCCGGCCGCCTCCGCGACCAGCACCGGCGGCAGCAGCAGCATCTGCCCGCGATCGCGGCGGCCGAAGTGCCAGAGGCCGGCGTCGCCGCAGAGCCAGGCCGGGTGGATCCCCTCCGTCAGCGCGCGGAGCTCCGCGAGCCAGGCCGGGTCGAAGTCCTCCGGATCGTCGAGGTTGATGTCGAGGAAGTGGTAGGTCGTCGGCAGCCCAGCCGCGGCCCACGCCCGCGCGTCGGGGTCGAGCCCCTTCACCACCTCCACCCCGACCTCGAGGAAGCCCGCGAAGTCGGGGCGGAGCTGACGGAGCTCGAGCGGGTCGAGGGCGCCCTCCTGCGCCCGCGCGCCGTACTCCGTGCTGACCCCGAGGCCGAGGAAAGGCAGGGTCGCGACGCGCTCGTGGAAGCTCGACATGACCCTGCAGACAGGCGGCTAGGGCGCCATCGCCAGGCCGAACGCCGGGCGGTTGGTGCAGCGCGTGAGCCAGGCCGAGAAGTTCGGGTAGGGCGTGAGGTCCGGCTTGATCATCCCGAGCGACCACCCGAGCATCGACGCGTTGGCGAGGTCGACGATCGAGAAGGCGCGCCCGACCAGGTAGTCGCGGCCGGCGAGCCGCTCGTTGAGGATCCGCAGGTGATCGTGCAGCTCGCGGGTCGCCGACTCGAGCTGGTGGGCGTTGTGCGACTCGGGGGGCGTCCAGGTGCCGCTGTTGAGGAAGATCCGCCACAGCGTCTGGCCCAGCGTCACCGTGCCCCAGGTCGCCCAGCTCAGCGCCTCGGCGCGCTCGCCGGTGCCGTGGCGGAACCACAGCCCCTTCTCCACGCCGAAGCGCTCCGCCAGCTCAAAGAGGATCGCCAGCGACTCGAACATCGGCGTGCCGTCGATGACCAGCGCGGGGACCTTGCCGTTCGGGTTGATCTTCAGGAAGTCGGGCGACTGCTGCGCACCAGCGCGCAGGTCGATCTTGACCTTCTCGTAGGGGACACCGAGCTCCTCGAGGGCCCAGTGGACCCGAACCGAGCTGGAATGGGGGGCGTAGTAGAACGTGATCGACATTGCGCGCAGACTATACGCGAATTCGCGCGCGGTACACCAGGTGCCACTGGTTGCTCGTCCCCGGGCCCACCTCGCGCCGCTCCTCGAGCTCGAGATCTAGGTCCAAGGACGAAGCCTGGGCCCGCACGCAGGCGTCGGCCGCGGCCGCGTCGTCGTTGCGACGGTGCTCGAGCGGCGCCCCTGAACGCTCCGCGCGCTGCGTCTGGCCCGGCGTGCGCGCGAGCCCGAAGGCTGTGTTGTCGCACAGGATCAGCGCCCCGCCCGGGCGGAGCCGCGGCAGCGCGGCCCGCAGGACCGCCCCGGGGTCCTGCAGGTGGTTGTAGCTGCGGAGGATCGTCACCGCGTCGAAGCGACGCGCGCCGAGCCCCAGCGCCTCCGCGGACGAGTGCACGAGCTCCGCCGCGGGCAGGCGTGCGCGCACCGCCGCGAGCGCGCCCGCGTCGGGATCGACGCCGGTGTAGCGCAGCGCCCCGGTCGAGATCCCCGGCGCGAGCGCGTCGGCGTAGGGCGCCTCGCCGCAGCCGAGGTCGAGCAGGTCGCCCGAGAGCCGCGCCAGGCGAGCCCGCAGCGGGGCGTCGTCGCGGGTAAAGAGGTCTTCGAACACAGGTTCGTAAAGACCTGTACATGAAGCCCGATGCGGACACTCGCCGCAGAGCCCGCTCCGCGCCAGCGGCACCAGCTCGCGGGCGAAGTCCCGCGGCGCGGGCCCGCGGCCGGCGTCGACGTAGATCTGCCCGCGCTCGTGCTTGATCGCCGCGATCTCCTCGTCGCTGAAGTCGCGGGTGTCCGCGCGGTAGCGGGCGACCTGCTCGCCCCGCCGCACGAAGAGGTGACGCCCGCGCTCCCAGGGCGTCACGCCCAGCGGGCCCGAGCGCAGCGGGCACGCCCCGCCCGGCGCCGCGTGCAGCGCCTCGAGCGTATAGTTGAAGGAGTTGGAGCGCGGCAGGTCGCGCCGCGGACGCAGCTCCCCCGCCCCGAAGGCCTCGAGGTACCCGCGGTAGAGGCCCGGGCAGCCGCCGCGCAGGGCGCAGCCCTCGCACGCGGGCGGGTGGCGCTTGTTGTCGTCGTCGACCGGGAAGAGGTCGGGCTCGCCGATCTCCACCATCGTCCAGTAGCCGTGGCTGCGGAGGTCGCTATAGCTGTCCTCCAGGCCAGGTACGAGGCAGCGCGGGATCCCCCCGTGGACGAGGCGCACCCCGAGCTCGGCCGCGCGCTCGGCCGCGCGCAGCACGGCCTCCGCGACCTCCGCGACCCGCGGGACCAGCAGCTCGAAGTGCCGCGCCGCCCCGCCCTTCGGCTCGACCATCGAGAGCTTGAGCGTCGCGTCCGGGAAGGCCGCCATCAGCTCGACGAGCCCGCGGAGGTGCCCGAGGTTCTGACGGGTGACCACACAGTTGACGGTGAGGTCGAGCCCGCGCCCGCTGAGGTTGCGCAGGGCGGCGAGCGCCTGGTCGAAGGCGTCGCTGCGCACCAGGCGGTTGTGGACCGCCGCGCTGCCGCCGTGCAGCGAGAGGTACACGTAGCGGAGCCGGGCCGCCAGGAGCCGCGCCGTCAGCTCGGCGTAGGCGAGCGCGCGGCCGTTGGTGACGAGGCCGAGATCCAGCCCCAGCTCGGCGACCAGCCGCGCCCAGCGCAGCAGCTCGGGTCGGATCGTCGGCTCCCCCCCGGAGAGCACCACCATCGCGTGCCCGAGCTCGGCGGCGCGGCGGATCTTCCGCTCGACCTCCTCGCTGGCGCCCTCGACCGGCCGCACGTCGAGCGTATGGCAGAAGGTGCAGTGCTCGTTGCACCCGTAGCCGACCTTGATCAGCGCCTTGAAGGCGCGCCGGACCTGGGGCGGCGCTCCCGCGGCCGCTGGAGCTGGAGCGTCCATCCGTAGTCCCGAGCCTAACGCGATCCGCGGGCTCCTTCCCGCAATTCCGCGCGACCCGCGGCCTGCGTTCGGCGAAGGCAGCCTGGACTTGACGCGCCGCCGCCCCGGCGGGTAGCGTCGTTTCGCTGGGCTCTACCGACATGCATCAAGATCCGCCACGCTTCGCCCGCCGCACGGTCCTTGGCGCCCTCGGGGCCGTCCTCAGCGCCCCGTGGCTCAGTGCCTGCACCTTCCGTCCGCGCACGACCTCGATCCTCACCGAGGCCGAGGGACCCCTCTCGACCCCCGAGGGGACCTGGCGCGTGGCGCAGGTGATGCCGCCCGTCGGCGGCGCGATCCCGGTGCTCATGCAGACCCCGGGCGGCCGCTCCTTCCAGGTCGATCTGCTGCGCGTCGACCCGAGCGGCCC
>CAZMML010000496.1:0-3874 GCA_964567335.1 uncultured Nannocystis sp.
CGAGGGTGCGGCCCTGGCCCATGCACATCAGGACCTCGTGCGCGTGGGCCTCGTCGCGGTTGACGTAGTGGCAGTCGTTGGTGGCGACGAGCGGGACGTCAGTGTCGGCGCCGAGCTGCGCGAGCGCGGCGTTGACGCGCTCCTGGTCGGCCATGCCGTTGGGCTGGAGCTCGAGGAAGTAGGAGCCAGGCTCGAAGATCGACTTGTACTCGAGGACGGTCTGGCGCGCGGCGTCCATGTCGCCGGCGTTGATCAGGCGCGAGATGTGGCCGCCGAGGCAGGCCGAGAGGCCGATCAGGCCCTCGCTGCGCTCGCGCAGGAGCTTCCGGTCGATCCGCGGGTTGTAGTAAAAGCCCTCGAGGTGGCCCTTCGAGACCAGGTACTGGAGGTTGCGGTAGCCGACCTCGTTACGCGCGAGGAGCACGAGGTGGTAGTTCTTCCGGTCGGTCTTGGCGACCATGTCGCCGTCGGAGACGTAGGCCTCGCAGCCGAAGATCGGCTTGACCCCCGCGGCCTTGGCCTCCTGGAAGAACTGCAGCGCCCCGAACATGTTGCCGTGGTCGGTCACCGCGACCGCGCTCATGCCCCGCTGCTTGACGATCTTGCACAGGTCCTTGGTCCGGATCGCGCCGTCGAGCAGGCTGTACTGAGAGTGCAGGTGCAGGTGGGCGAAGTCCGCGGGAGCGCCGCTCCCTCCCTGGAGGTTTCCGTCGGCCATGGCGCGCTTCATAGCACGAGCGCGCCCCTGAAGAGCCCGCGGATCCCCGGCACCACGCACGCGATCGCGGCGGCGGCGCTGGCCCTCGCCTGCGGATCCGGCGTGACCCCCGCCCCCGAGCCGCTGCGCCTCGCGCTCGAGACGGAGGTCCTCAGCCTCGATCCGGCAGAGGCCTCGGACAGCGCGAGCCGGCGGGTGACGGCGCAGATCTTCGACACCCTGCTCGACTGGGAGATCGGCGCCGATCCCCCGCGCCTCGCGCCCGAGCTGCTCGCCGCGGCGCCGGAGATCAGCGACGACGGTCTGACCTACACGATGCGGCTGCGGGCGGGTGCGGGCGCGCCGCGCTTCGCCGCGGACGACTGTCTCGGAGGACAGGCGCGGGAGGTCCGCGCCAGCGACGTCGCCTTCTCGCTGCTGCGCCTCGACCCGGCTCGCCACGCGAACGCGGCGCTGCTGGCCGGGCGGATCGCGGGGCTGGAGGCGTGGCAGCGGGCGCGCGAGGGGGCGCCGCCGATCGTCGCCGACGACGCCGCGGGGACGATCACGCTGCGACTCACGCGGCCGCAGCCGGAGTTCGCGGGGATCCTCGCCAACCCGGGGCTGGCGGTGGTGCCGCGGGCGTGCGTCGAGCACTACGACGGGCGCGAGGGGCGGCCGAGCTTCGCGCGCCACCCGGTCGGCAGCGGGGTCTACCAGCTCGAGGCGTCGGCGCTGCCGGAGACGATCGTGCTGGTCGAGAACCCTGGCCGCGGCGAGCGGCCCCCAGGGGTCGCGTGCGCGGGGCAGCCGGGGGCGCCGCGGGTGGTGCTGAGCCGCTTCCAGCACGACGGGCCGGCGCTGCGCGCGTTCCAGGCGGGCGAGCTGGCGGCGATCGTGCCGGGGCAGGCGCAGTTCGCCGAGGTGGTGCGCGAGGGCCGGCCGATCGCCGCGGCGCTGCCGGCGGGGGCCGAGCTGACGCGCTTCCCGGTGTACTCGGTCGACCTGCTGGTGTTCCGCATGGGGGATCCGGAGATCGGGGCGCACCCGGACCCGGCGCGGGCGCGCGAGAACCAGGCGCTGCGGCGGGCGATCGCGCGGGCGATCGACGCGCCGCGCTACCTCGCGGTGGTGCGCAACGACGCGTGGGCGGAGGCGCAGGCGGGCTACGTGCCGCGCGGGATCGCGGGCGCGCTGGCGCCGGCGGGGCCCGAGCCGCCCGACCTCGCGGGGGCGCGGGCGCTGCTGGCGGAGGCGGGGCTGTCTGGAAAGACATGGTCCTTGCGCTACTGGACCGGGGTCAGCGAGGCGCAGGGGCAGGAGGCGGCGCTGCTGCGCGAGATGCTGCGGCCGATCGGGGTCGAGCTGCAGGTGACGCAGCGGGAGGACTACCTGGCGGCGCTCTTCGACCCGCGGCGGCCGGCCGACGCGCAGCTCTTCGGGATCCGCTTCGACGCGGACTACCTCGACGCGAGCAACTTCCTGGCGCCCTTCACCTGCGGGGCGGCGGACAACTTCAGCGGGTTCTGCGACCCCGGCTACGACGCGGCGTTCGCGGGCTTCGCGGCGCTGCCCCCGGGGCCGGGGCGCGACGAGGCGGCGCGGGCGCTGCAGGCGCGGCTGCGCGAGGCGATGCCGGCGCGGCCGCTCGATCAGCCGAGCGCGTGGTTCCTGCGCCAGCCCTGGCTCGCGGGGCTGGTGCGGCACCCGATCGCGGGGCTGCGGATCGAGCAGCTCTGCCCGCGGGGGCGCTAGCGTCTGTCCCTCGCGCCAGGCGGACAGGCGCCCGCGGGCGAGGGCCGGGGCTGGGCCGGATGCGCAGCGTCACGCGGGCGGCACTTTACCGGCGGGGGGCCTCTGCTAGCCTCCCCGGCCACCGAGTCCCATGCAACGCACCTTCGCCATCATCAAGCCTGACGCCTGCGCCGCTGGACACCAGGGGCCGATCATCGCCGCGATCCAGGAGGCCGGCCTCCGGGTCGTCGCGCTCAAGTCGCTGCGCCTCAGCCAGGCGCAGGCCGAGGGCTTCTACGCGGTCCACCGCGCGCGCCCCTTCTTCGGCAGCCTGGTCAAGTTCATGACCGAGGGGCCGGTGGTCGCCATGATCCTCGAGGGCGAGGACGCGATCGCCCGCTGGCGCGCCCTGATGGGGCCGACCGACGCGACCAAGGCGCCGAAGGAGACCCTCCGCGGCCGCTTCGGGACGAGCATCGAGCGCAACGCGACCCACGGCTCGGACGCGCCGGACACGGCGGCCTACGAGATGGGCTTCTTCTTCAGCGGCCTCGAGCTCGCGGGGCTCTGAGGCCGGGGGGCCGTGGCGCCGATGAGCGAGCTCGTGGCGATCCGCGGCCCCGCGCGGGGCCTCCCGAAGGAGGGGCCGCCGGACCTCCGCGACTTCGAACGCCCGGAGCTGGCGGCCTGGCTGGAGGAGCACCTCCGACCGCCGCGCTACCGGGCGGAGCAGATCTTCGGCTGGCTGCACGGGCGACGGGCACATGACTTTTCGGTCATGTCCGACGTGCCGGCGGGAGAGCGCGCGCGCCTCGCCGAGCTGGCGTCGATCCGGCGCCTGCAGGTCGCGGCGGTGCTGCGCGCCCAGGACGGCACGCGGAAGCTCCGGCTCCTGACGCGGGAGGGCCGGGCGCTCGAGAGCGTGCTGATCCCGAACGAGGACCGCGGCTACACGCAGTGCGTCTCGTCGCAGATCGGCTGCGCGTTGACCTGCCGCTTCTGCGCGACCGCCAGCCTGGGCTTCGAGCGCAACCTGCTGACCTCGGAGATCGTCGACCAGGTGTACCGGGCGCAGGACCTCCTCGCCGAGGAGGTCGACGCCGAGGGCTACGCGCCGCGGGTGACGAACGTGGTGCTCATGGGGATGGGGGAGCCGCTGCACAACTACAACCAAGTGCGGCGGGCGATCGTGCTGCTGACCGACCCAGCGGGCGCCGGGATCGCGGCGCGGCGGGTGACGATCTCGAGCTCCGGGCTGGTGCCCGCGATCGAGCGCTTCGCCCGCGACGAGCTGGCGCGCGAGGTCGGGCTGGCGATCAGCCTCAACGCGACGACCGACGCGGTGCGCGACCAGGTGATGCCGATCAACACCCGCTGGAACATCGCCGCCCTGCTCGCCGCCGTCCGCTCCGTCCCGCCGCACCGCCGCCGCCTCGTCACCTT
>CAZMML010000497.1:0-3847 GCA_964567335.1 uncultured Nannocystis sp.
CCGCCGGGTCCCCCGCCGCGAGCACGAAGCTCCCCGGGTAGCCGGCGGTCTCGAAGCCCGCGCTCGGGTTGCCGCAGAGCAGCGAGTCTTCGATCTGCAGGGTGCCGCTGCGGTCGTTGCTGACGAAGAAGATCGCGCCGCCGCCCTCCGCCGCGGAGTTGTCGCGGATCTCGCTGCCGCACACGCGGAGCGTGAAGGTGTTGCCGTCGCCATAGATCGCGCCGCCGCTGCCGCCGCCGGGCGTCCCGGGCTGGGCCGGGTTGGCGCCCTCGCCGATCGCCTCGTTGTGGGACAGCACGCTGTTGAGCACCGTGTAGGAGACGCCGATGCTGCTCAGCGCGCCGCCGTTGGAGCAGCGGTTCCCGAGCTCGGGCGCGCCGCCGAAGGTGCTGCGCACGATGTAGACCGGAAGGCCCATCGACTGATCGAAGACCCGGATCGCCCCGCCGCCGACGTCCGGTCCGACCTCGTCGCAGGTGTTGTTGAAGAAGCGGGCGTTGACGGCGCGGAAGCGGCCGCCGCGGACAAAGATCGCCCCGCCGCCGTCGGGCTCGGCGCCGCGGGCGTCCCCGTCGACGAAGGTGATGTTCTGGACCACCAGGCGCGGGTGGTCCTGATCGTTGCAGTGCGGCGTGGTCCAGTGCTGCGCCTCGTCGCAGGTGTTCTGGTAGAGGATCCGCACCCGACCCCCGCCGCTGAGCGTCACCTTGCCGCCGCCGTCGATCACGACCTCCGGGCTCGCGTCGTTGAACACCTTGGCGGTCTCTGTCAGCGTGATCGTCACCGGGTCGGGGCCGCAGTCGAAGGTGATCACCCCGCCCCGCGCGACCGCCTGGACGAACGCCGCCCCGGTGCAGCTCGCAGGGGTCCCGTCCCCGACCACTGTCGTCGGCGCCGACACGTCGGCCAGCTCCGCCTCGGCCGGCACATCGCACGCGCCGCCCTTGTTGCCCGCGGGCGGCCCCGCCTCGGGGTCGGTGTGGGGATCTTCGGGGGACGTGCCGCCGCACGTCGTCGCGCCCAACAGGGCGATGATCCTCGGCCAGTGGACGCGCATGGTGCCTCCAGCCCGCCAACATACCACCGCCGGGAGCCCCGGGAGCGCGCGCCTGCGGCCGCTTGACGCGGCCCGCGTCCCGGGCTCTCGTGGTCCGGTGCCCTCACCGAGCGCGCGCTACGGAGAGCTCCTGCCCCTGGTGCCCGGCGCCTCGCTCGGCTTCGCCGACGTCGAGCTCCGCTACCTCGGCCGCGCGGACGAGCTCTGGGAAGCGTGCGACCGGACGGTCCGCGTCGAACACTTCGAGGCCCGCGCGGGCGACGATGCGGTCGCCCTCGAGTGGAGCCCCGGGCTCGGCTGCATCGCGCCGACCCGCTTTCAGGTCGCCGGGCTCGAGTTCGAGCTGGAGCTCGAGATCTCCGAGCGACTGGGGATGCTGCCGGACGACACCTTCGTGCTCTGGCCGCGCTTCCCCGTCCCGGCCGCGAGCGGCGCGTGGGAGGGCGCGGCGGACCACGACGCCCTCACCCCCCTCGCGCCCGGGGGTGTCCTCCACTACCCCGAATTCTCGCTGCGCCGCGACGACGAGGGCGCCCTGCGGGCCCCCTCGTCGCGCGGCGAGCAGCGCCTCGAGTTCCTGGAGGGCGCCGTCTACCGCGTCGTCGAGCGTGGCCGCCACTTCGCGCTCGCGTGCGTGAGCGGGGGGGTGCGCGTGTGGCCGCTCGCGACCCGCGACCTCGACGCGATCGGATACGGCGAGCCCGCGGACTTCGGCCTCGCCTACGCCGGCCCGATCCTCGGCAACGTCGGCGGGGTCCCGCCCAACTTCTACTTCGACCTCGCGTACCCGGGCTTCACGCTCCGCTTCTGCGGCGGCCCCTTCGGCGCGGGTCAGGACGCGATCTACTCGCTGGTCCTGGTCCCGGGGGCGATCGATCGCGCCAGCGAGCCGCTCCTCGGCCTCACCGGCCCGAGCCCGGAGTACGTCGGGCTGCAGCCGCTCGCAGAGACATTCGAAGCCGGCGAGCCGCTGCGCTTCGTGATCGGAGGCCGCGCCTTCGTGCTCCAGCTCGTCCGCGCCGACGAGGCCGGGCCGCTGACGAGCGGCGCGCTGGCCGTGTGGCCCGACGAGTGACCCGCCGTGCTAGTGTGCCGGGTCGTCGATGTTGCTCTTCAACCTCCGCGGCCTGGTCTTCTTCGCCATCGCGTTCGCGACCGGATCAGCGCTCGCGCCCGTGATCGGCGCGCCGGACGAGGGGACGGTGATGATGCTCGCGGGCCCGATCCTCACCGCGCTCGACGCGGGCTACCGCGCGCTCAAGGCGCTGCCCTTCTTCCGACAGGCGGACGCGGGCGGGGCGATCCTCTTCTTGCCCGCCTGGGCGTGGGGCCTCTTCTGGACCGCCCTCGGCGCCTGGTACCACTTCGCGGCCTAGAGGCGCCCGGGTCGCGCCGACCCCGCGGTCAAACAGAGCGGCTCGATGCGACGCGGGGTCGGCACCTCGTAACGACACCACGGCGTATCGACGGGGGCGGCACCAGCTAGCTCGAGCGTGGGCTCGGCGTGAGCTCGCGGGCGAGGCGAACGACCTCGTCGCGCTCGCCCGGGTCGCCGCACCAGTAGAGGCGCTCGATCTTCTGCTCCTCGAGGTGCAGCGCGCGCAGGATCGGCGAGTGCTCGAGCCACGAGCGCTTGCTGTGCACCGCGTAGCGACCGTCAGCCGCGCGCTCGAGCAGCGACGCGCCGACCTCGAGCCCCTTGGTCGCCTCGAGCGGCGAGGTGTCGACGAGCAGCGACCGCTCCCAGGTCGGACGGACGCGGCTCAAGATGCTCCGCATGTAGTCCGCCGGAAGGCTCTCGCTCGCCTCGTAGACGCGCTTCCACAGGCGTCGACCCGCGAGCGCCGCCGCGAGCTCGCGCAGCTCGGGCGGCAGCGCCGTCGCGTCCTGGAGGTGCCGGAGCAGCCCCTCGTCGCTGAGCTCACGGTAGCGCCGCACGAGCGCGCCGAAGTCCTTCACGTCGGCGAAGAGGTCGACGCTCACCTCCCGCGCGCGGGCAGCGATCGTCCGCAGCATGAGGTTCGCCGCGGAATTGGTCTTGTGGTAGTAGATCTGCGCGTAGAGCTGGAAACGAGCCTGAAGGAAGACCTCGATCGTGCGCAGCCCGCTGAGCTTCCAGCCGAGGCGGAGGGCGCCCCCCTGGGTGTCGCGGAAGCAGAGCGCCGACTTGAGGACCCGGCCGCGGTCGAAGAGCCCGTAGCTGACGCCGCAGGAGCGGCTGTCCCGCTCCATGTAGTCCATGCGGTCGGCGTCGACCGGCGCCGACGCGATCACGTCGCCCGCGAGGGGGATCAGCCGCCGGAGCTCGGCCGGCAGCGAGCTGAGGCCCGGCCGCGCGTCGGCGCCGAGGATCACGCAGGCGACCGCGAGCGGGACCCACTCGTCCCGGACCTCGCCCCGCGCCGCCAGCTCGTGCCAGATCGCGGCGAAGAGGAGGCACGAGATCACCTCGTGGGCGATCGGCGCGCCGTGGCTCTTGTGCTTCGGGTAGCGCAGCAGCACCTCGCGCAAGGGCTGCAGCGCCGCCACCTCGGGCGCGCCGAGGAACCCGGCGATCGCGCTGCGCGGCGGGGCGAACTCGTCGAAGGAGTGCGAGAGCGGGCCGTGACCGAGGTCGTGGACGAGGGCCGCGAGGCGGGTCACGCGGAAGAGCGGCGCGATCTGCTCGGGCGGCAGCGCCGACAGGTCGAGCGCCTGCCCGGAGTCGCCCGAGAGCGGGTGGAGCTTGTCGCGATTGGCCAGCGAATTGAAGAGCAGCGCCTGCAGCACGGCGTCGGCGACGAAGACGAC
>CAZMML010000498.1:0-3846 GCA_964567335.1 uncultured Nannocystis sp.
TGGCCTCGACGCCCAGGGTGTCGACCCAGGGGAAGGGATCGTTGCTCGACGGGACGGCGTTCTGGGGGCCTCGCTGCGAGAGGCGCAGGGTGAGGGTGGAGAAGCCGATCTGGTTCTCGAGCATGCGCATGCGGCCGACGGCGCGCTCGAGCTCCATGGTGATCGCGTCGAGGGACTCGCGGACCTTGAGCGCCTCCTCGACGTTTCGGGCCTGCTTGAGCAGGGCGATGAGCTGGGTCTGGGTCTCCTTGAGGACGCGGATCCGGGTCTGGAGGTCGACGTACTCCTGGGTGACGTCCTGGGCCTGGAGGTTGCGCGACTCGACGACGCCGAGCTTGGCGAGCTCGTCCATGACGCCGCGGAGCTGCGCCGCGGGGATCCGAAGGATCAAGTAGCCCTGCGAGAGGGTCTGGACGTAGCCGCCGGACTCGAGGGTCAGCGCCTCGGCGCGCTTCATCGACTCGTCGAGCTTGAAGACCGAGATCGCCATGTCGGCCGTGTAGATGATCTGGCGGGCGAACTGCTTCGGCGGCTCCTTGGTCTCCTCGCCGCTGCCCGGAGAGGCGGTCGCCGGCCGGCCGCCCGTGTCCTTGGGCCCCTCGGGGGCCATCTTGGGCGGGCTCGGGGCGCTGAGGACGGTCGGCTTGGCCTCCATCGGCGCCTCCTCCCGCGCGAAGGAGTCGTCGCTGTCGCCGTTGTAGGACTCGGCCTCGCTCATCGGGGGCGCCGGGGGGGCGGCGCCTCCCCCGTAGCCGGGCTCGGGGGCGGCGGAGACGTAGTCGCGGGCCGCCATCTTGGCGCAGCCCGGGGCGAGGGAGAGGAGGAGTGCGGCGACTAGCAGGCGTGGGCGTAGCATCGCGGGCTCGGGTGCGGGGACTATACTGCGAACGCGGGCGGCGGGCGGCGGCTTACAGGGGGCGCCGGGCGTGGCATGATGGCTTGCATGAGGTCAAGGGCGTGGGCGCGAGCGGGGCTCATCGCGCTGTGTTTGCAGGGCCCGCAGCTCGGCTGCGGGGGCGAGGCGGAGGTCGCGTTCGCGCCCGGAGAGGCGTGGCCGGCCGGGCTCGCGCGGCCGGGGTCGGTCGCGGAGGCGGAGCGCCTCAAGGCGGGCGGGACGCGCTGGACGAACACGCAGGCGCGGCAGCTCTACCTCGAGCGAGTCGGGATGATCGCTGGCGAGGACGCGAAGCTCCGGGCGGAGGGAGCGTCGGCGGAGGCGCGGGCGCGGCGGGCGTACCAGACCCGTCACGACGCGAGGCAGACGGCGCGGGCGATGATGGGCGATCCGGCGGAGGTGGAGCTACTGCGGGCGCGCGACGCGGAGAAGTACGGCGACCCGGAGGGGCCGAGCTTCGAGTGGTTGCTCGAGAAGGCGCGGGCGAAGGGCCTCGTCGGGGACGCGGTCTTCGAGTCGATCGTCGAGAGCGCGCAGCGGACGGACGCGGCGACGAACCGGGGGCTCGGGCTGTGAGCGACCCGCGGGCGCGACAGATCCGCTGGGACCGCGGGCCGAGCGCCGAGTGGGCGATGGAGGCGGAGGTCGAGGGGCAGCGCTGGCTGATCCGGATCGGGGACTTCCCGGCCGAGTCGATGTACACGCTGGTGGTGGACGGCGAGGACGCGCTCGCGTTCGACGAGTGGCCGTCGACGTGGCAGCGGCCGCGCCTGTGGTGATCACTCCTGGACGCCGCCGACCTCGTCGGCCTTGCCGGCGATCGGCTCGAGGATCTTGCGCAGCGGCTCCTTGATCCGCTCGAAGAGGCGGGTGCGGGCGAGGATCGGGTTGAGCCAGCCAGAGGTGATGCAGTAGTAGGTGTTGAAGGGCGGCGTGTGGTGGCGGGCGTGGTGCTCGGGGCCGAGGATCAGGCCGGAGCGCTGGAGCGCGCGGACCCACGGGGCCGGCGCGGGGTTGTGGGCCCAACTGTGGAACTGGTTGGTCAGGAAGATCCCGAAGAGAAAGAGCCCGATGTAGGCGGCGAAGAAGAGGCTGAAGAGGCCGGTGACGGGGACGAGGTAGTAGGTCCCGATCAGGACGGGGAGGCTGATCAGGCAGTTGGCGCCGTTGACCTCGAGGAAGCCGTGGCGGGTGATCGCGAGCGGGTCGACGTGGTGCTCGCGGAAGGGGCGGATGAAGACCGGGCCGAAGAAGGGGGCGCGGGTGGAGCCGATGTTGTCGGCGAGGAAGTGGACGAAGCCCGAGACGAAGTCGGCGGTGAGGTAGCCGGCGACGAGCGCCGAGGGCAGGAGCCAGAGCGCGGGCGTCGGGTCGAGGACGAGCGAGGTGAAGATCTCGCGGCCGAGCAAGATCTCGTAGTAGAAGAAGACGGCCATGCTCGTGGCGTCGACGAGGCGCATCCAGAGCGAGCCGCTCATGTCATAGTCGTGGGCGACCGGCGGCGTAGGCTCGGGGCTCGGGGGCGCGGGGGACGACATCGGGCGGCCAATCATCCGCAAAGAGGGGCGGGGTTGGCAAAAGTCTGTCGCTTGCAGAAGGCGCGAAAACCGTACCGCACCCCGCGTGCCGCGCGCTTGACGCGCCGCGGGCGGATCTGCTAGCAAGGTCGCGCTCATGTCATCTCTCGAGACGTCTGAGATCAGGCTCTATATGCCGGACCCCAGCACGCTCCGGGTGGTGGAGTGCTCGCCGCCGTCGTGGATGGTCCGGCTGGCGCTGGAGGAGAAAGGGCTCGACCACGAGTGCAAGCTCCTGTCGTTCACGGCGGGGGAGCACAAGAGCCCGGAGATGCTGGCGAAGAACCCGCGCGGGACGGTGCCGGTCCTGGCGGACGGGAACATCGTCGTCTACGAGACGCTGGCGATCTTCGACTACCTCGAGTACGCGTACCCGCAGCCGGCGCTGCTGCCGAACACGCACGCGCTGCGGGCGCTGGCGCTGACGCGGCTGCACGAGGCGAACAACCTGAAGCAGGTCGGGATGCAGCTCTTCTCGTACCTGATGAACACGAAGGGGATCGACCTCGAGCCGACGCAGGTCGACCACCTGGCGTCCTTCCTCCACGACGAGCTCTTCTTCTGGGAGTACTACTACGGGATCGCGCGCTGGGCGGCGGGCTCAGCGATCAGCTTCGCCGACCTGGCGGTGTTCGCGTACGTGGCGACGTCGGTGCACCTGGGGCTCGATCTGAGCGAGCGCTACCCGAACCTGTCCGGGTTCTTCCAGCGGATGCGGGAGCGCCCGAGCGTGGTCGCGACCTGGCCGGCGCTGTGGAAACCCGCGCACTACTCCTTCCTGGCGCCTGAGCCGGAGGGCTGAGCCAGGGTATACTCGGCGACCATGACCGTGCTCGCGGATGTCCTGCCGTTGCCGACAGGCGTGGTCGACTACCTCTACCTCGGGCCGCTCGGGATCGCGGTCGGAGCGCTGCTGCTGGTCGGCGCGGTGTGGATCGCGCGGACGATGCGGCGGCGCGGGCGCGGGCGCGGGGTGGCGCTCGCGGCCGCGGTGCTCTTCTTCATCGTCGGCGACCTGATCGCGTACTTCCTGGCGATCACGGTGCTCAGGCCGCAGCGGTCGCGGCCGATCCCGCCGCCGGTGACGATGCGCTGATCAGTCGACCCACTGGGCGAGGAAGACGTCGGTGTCGCCGTGGGCCTTGGCGCCGCGGTTCGAGGCGAAGACGAGGGTCTTGCCGTCGCGCGAGAACATCGGGAAGCCGTCGAAGGTGTCGCTGGTGGTGACCTGCTCCTGGGCGGAGCCGTCGTCGCCGATCAGGAAGAGGTCGAAGTTGCGGCCCTTGGGGTCGTTCTGGTTGGAGCTGAAGATGATGCGCTTGCCGTCGGGGTGGAAGTAGGGGGCGAAGTTGGCCTTGCCGTTGCGGGTGATCT
>CAZMML010000499.1:0-3840 GCA_964567335.1 uncultured Nannocystis sp.
CCAGGAGACCCCGACGCTCGAGCGCTGCCCCGCGGTCGCTCGCCCGGCGGTGCCGCCCGCGCAGGACGTCGGGGCGCGCGCGCACGGACCGGCCGCGGTGCGCCGCAACGCCTTCGTGCGGCGCGAGCACGCGCGGGTGATCCCCGCGCGGCCGCGCCCCTCTCGCGCGCTCGCGGAGCTGGTCGCGGAGGCGACCACCTGAGTTTTGGCCGGGGCGCAACCGAGGCGGCCCGGGCAATGGGGCCCGGGCCGCCCGTCCAAATCCGCCCCGTCGTCACGACGCCCTCGCGCGCCGCTCCGGAAGGAAGCGCAGCGAGAGGCCCGCGAGTACGAGGAGCGCGGCCGCTCCCAACCTCGCGGTGAGGCGCTCGTCGTGCCATAGGGCCGCCACGAGCGCGGCCACGACGAACTGCAGGTTGATGAAGAGCCCCACCAGCGAGGGCGAGAGCCGTCGCAGGGCGTAGAGGTTGAGGAGGTAGGCGAGCACAGTCGGCCCCACGATGACGCCGACGGCGAGCGCCCAGATCGCGGGCGGGAGCGCCGCGAACTGGTCCGCGCGCAGCGCCGGCGCCCCGACCAGCGCCGTCACGGGCAGCGCGCCGAGGAAGAGCGCGGCCGCCAGGGGCAGCGGATCGATCTCTTGAGATGTCTTCTTGGACAGGACGAGATAGAGCGCGTAGCAGGCCGAGTTGGTGAGGATCAAGAGGTCGCCGAAGAGGATGGTGTCGGTGATCTGTCCGGCCGGCGCGCCGTCACGGGTGCGCCAGAGCGAGCCTGTCGCTCCGGCCAGGTGATCGATCTCGAGGAGGACGGCGACGCCGAGGGCGCCGAGGGCGACGCTGACGAGCTTGCGCGGGCTGAGCCGCTCCTCGCCGAGGAGGGCGCCGAAGGCGAGAGTGAGGCCGGGGATCGTCGCGGTCACCACGACCGCGTGCAGGGCGGTCGTGCGGCTCATGCCGGCGTTGAAGAGGAGCTGATTGATCGCCACGCCGAGGAGGCTGAGGGCGAAGAGGCGGGGCCACCCGGCGCGCGGGAGGGGCCTCCGGGCGATCAGGAGGCAGGCGAGAAGGAGCAGCGCGCCGCCGGCCTGGCGAAGGAGGGTCCACGCGGCGGGATCGAGCCGCGCTGTGATCTCGCGCGCGGCGCTGTAGTGGACGCCGAAGAGGAGCTGCACCGCCAGCAGGGCGAGGAGCGCCTTGGGCGCCTCGTTACGCGGGGCGAGCGGCACGTCCGCGGGCTTAGCAGGGGAGCCGGCGCCAGCGCGCGCGGGCGGCTCTCCGCGCGGATGAGGCGTCGCACGCTTGACTTGCCCGCCGCCCTGGCCGAGCGTGGGTGCCGATGAACCCCTGGCACGACGTCTACGTCGACGAGCAGCTCATCGAGCACACCTTCCCGACGGTGATCGAGGTGCCCGCCGGGAGCAAGAACAAGTACGAGATCGACAAGGACACCGGCTTCCTGGTGCTCGATCGCGTGCTCTTCAGCGCCGTGCACTACCCGGCCAACTACGGCTTCATCCCCCGGACTTACTGCGACGACGGCGACGCGCTCGACGTGCTGGTGTTGGCGCAGGCGCCGGTGCACCCGCTGACGATCGTGCCCGCGCGGGCGATCGGGGTGATGCGGATGCGCGACGACAAGGGCGGCGACGACAAGATCGTGGCGGTGAGCACGCACGACCCATGGTTCTGCGACTACAAGGACCAGTCGGAGCTCCCCGCGCACATCATGAAGGAGATCCGCCGCTTCTTCGAGGACTACAAGACGCTGGAGAACAAGGCGGTCGTGATCGACGAGCTCCTCGGCGCCGACGCGGCGGTGGAGATCATCCGCGAGGCGCTCGACATGTACCGCCAGCTCCGCCGCGGCGAGATCAGCCGCAAGTGAACTTGCGCGCCCGGACGCGGCCTCACGCGAGGGGTGCGCGTCTCCGCGCCGTGTGGCATCCTCGCGCCCCATGAAGCGCCTGACCCTGACCCTCGCCCTCGTGGTCGCCTGCGGCGGAGGCTCCCCGGCGGAGGCGCCCGCGGCCGCCGACGCCAAGAAGCCCGCGGCTCCCGCCTCGTCCGAGGAGCTCAAGGATCGCAGCGTCACCCCGCTCAAGACCGTGAGCGAGACGATCGACGGCGTCGCGTTCACGGTCGACGCGCCCGAGGGGACCAAGCGCGAGACGGACGCCAAGGACAAGTGGATCAACTGGACATTCACGGACGGCAACCCGTTCAAGGATCCCTCGGTCACGGTCAAGCTGATGCACGCTGTCATGGCCCCGCGAGACCTCGACGCGCTCGTGCGCGGCTCGGTCGGCATGAGCCAGGACAAGCCCCCGCCGGAGGTCTTCAAGAAGGAAGAGCTGCCTGGCGGCGCCGGGATGATCGCGCTCGCGGGCCGCACGGACGGTCAGTACTTCAAGCTCGTGGCGATCCACCGCAAGGATGACAAGGTCCTCCAGTGCACGGTCACCTACCGCACCGGCACCGGTCGCCCGGAGGACAAGCCGATCCCGAACGTCGACGCCGCCAAGGCCTGGGCCGAGAAGCTGTGCCGCTCCGTCAAGTTCAACTGACTGCCGTCGCTCGCTGACTCCGCGGGTCCCGCCACAGCGTGATCCGTCCTGATCGACCGCTCGACGTTGCGCGCAGGCGAGACCCGGCTCCGCCGGAGCAGGACAGGCGGGTCTCGCCGGGGCAGCTAGTTGCTGCCCCGGATGCCGGAGTCCTCGTCGTCCTCGGTCAGCGGGCGAGAGATCCGGTAGGCCTCGCCGAGCCAGTTGCCGAGGTCGATCGTCTTGCAGCGCTGGGAGCAGAAGGGCCGGTGCGGGAAGTCGTCCGGGGCGTCGGCGACCTCCTTGCGGCAGATCGGGCAGCGGATCGTCACACCGTCACGCTAGCACGCCGGAGCGGCGGCCTAGAGATCGAAGGTGTGGAGCAGCTCGCCGGGGCCGCTGGTGGCTCTGCGTGCGACGAGCTCGCGGCGGATGCAGGCGAGCGCGCCAGCGTCGACCCTTCGGGCGTCCGCGGGCGGGCTCACCGCGTCGATTCGACCCTGGTCGTCGAGGTGCACGCTGAGCACGATCTCTCCCCGAAACATGTCCGCCGCGAGCGCGCAGGCGCGGACCTTGGGCGCGGACGCCTGGAGGAGCTGGTGGACCGCGGAGGGGTCGAATGACGGGGTGACGCCGGTCGGCGCGGGCCTCCGGCGGCGCGGCCCCTCGCGGGGCTGGGCCTGCGCGCCCCCCGCGGGGAGAGCCGCGGGCGGCTCGACGGGAGCGGCGGGGGCGGGCGCCGCGGCCAGGGGCTCCTCTCGCGGGGGGGGCTCGGCGCGCGCAGGGTGTTCTGGCACTTCAAACCTGTCGGAGAGAGCATGGCTGGAAGGACTGGCGGGTTCGGGCGGAGGGTCGCGGTCGCGGGCGACGAGGGTGGCGAGCGCGGCGAGGGCGAGGGCGATGCCCGTCGCGCCCGCGAGGATGAGAGCGCGGGGACGCCGCGAGGACGCTGGGGCCGAGCGGGACGTCTCGACGCGGAGCGAGGCGGTCGCTGTGAGCGGGGAGGCCTCGACCCACCGGGGCGCGGCGTGGTCAGGGAGCGCCCCCGCGATCGCGCGGGCGAAGGCCATCATGTCGGGCGGGCGATCCACGGGGTCCTTGGCGAGGGCCGAGAGGACCACGCGCTCGGCAGCGGCGGGGATCTCCCGGGCGGGGGCGCGGCGGCGCGGCGGGACGGGGGGATCGAAGATGTGCTTGTGCAGCAACGCGGCGTGGTTGTCGGCCTCGAACACCGGCTTGCCCGTGAGCAGCTTGTAGAGGACCGCCCCGAGGGCGTAGATGTCGGCGCTGGGGCC
>CAZMML010000500.1:0-3839 GCA_964567335.1 uncultured Nannocystis sp.
TCGCCACCACGCTCCAGAGCCTCGGCCTCTTCCTCCTGCTCCTCGGCGTCTACGCCCCGCTCGGCCCCGCGCGCTGGCCCCTGCTGGCCGGCGGCATGCTCGGCTACCTCGCCTACGAGCTCGTCCACTACAGCGCCCACCACCGCCGCCCGCGCACCGCCCTCGGCCGCGCCTTGCGCCGCCACCACCTGCGCCACCACTTCGCCGACGAGGCCCACAACTTCGGCATCTCGAGCCCGCTGTGGGACCTCGTCTTCCGCACCTACGCCGCGCGCGACGCCTGAGCCGCGCTCAGCGGTACGCCCGCAGTCGGCCGTCGTCGCCGCCGACCACGAGCGTCCCCTCCTCGTCGATCGCCACCGACGAGTCGATGTCCGCGCCGACGTCGATCGCCCACAGCACGACCCCCTTCGGCGACACCGCGTAGAGGTGGTCGTCCTGGCTGCCGAAGAAGATGTTGCCGGCCGGGTCGACGACCGGCGACGCGTGGATCTTCCCCCCGGTCGGGAGCACCCACTTCACGTCCCCCGCGGGCGAGAGCGCGTAGAGGTTACCGTCGAAGGAGGTCACGTAGAGCGCCCCCTTCCCGAGCGCGACCGCCGAGCGGATCTCCTTCTGCGCGACGAAGCTCCAGCGCAAGCTGCCGTCGCTGCGGAGCGCGTGGACCCGGCCGTCGTCGGCTCCGACATAGATCGCCCCGTCCTCCGTCATCACCGGCCCGCCGTCGACGTCGGCCCGCACCGAGTAGGTCCAGCGCAGCCCGCCCTCTGGCGTGAGAGACACGAAGAGCCCGTCCTGTCCCCCGACGTAGATCGCCCCGTCCGCCCCGACCAGCGGCGCCGAGAAGACGTGCTTGGCCGTCGCGTCCGGGTCCGCCGGGTAGTGCCAGCGGATCTTCCCCTCCGGCGAGATCCGATACACCCCGTCTGCGCCGAGCAGGAGGTCGCCGCCGGGCATCAGCGTCGGCCCGCCGTCGGCGTCGCAGCGCGCCCCTTCCGGCCCGGGCACCCGGGCGCCGTCGCAGTTCCCGACCTTGAGCGTCCACGCCACCGCCTTCTTCTCGAGGTCGATCGCGTAGAGTGTGTCGTCATCCGCCCCCACGTAGGCTTGGGAACCCGCGATCGCGGCTGTCGCCCAGACCATCCCGCCCAAGGTCACGTCCAGGACGATCGTGCCTGCCTGCGGCCCTGCCAGCGGCACCCCGACGAAGCGACCGCCGTGCGTCCCGACCAGCGCGGTCGTTTGCCCTGCAACGAGCGCGAGGGCCGGCGAGGCGAACACCACGCTGCCGAGCTCGACCTCCCACGCCAGCCGCGGCTCCTTCAGCGGTCCGCGCCCGAGCGCAGCCTGTCCCGGGCCGCCACGCGACACCCGTCCTGGCGGCACGCCCGAGACCGGCGTGGGACCCTCAAGCGCTGGCGGCGGCGGCGCCACACAGACCCCCGCCTCGCAGATCCGATCTCCCTTACAGTCGGTGTCCTTCGCGCAGCCGCGGTCGTGATCTGCCGGCGGCGCCACTGTCTCGGCGCCGAAGCAGGCCGCGAAGAGAAGGGCACAGAGCCCGCCGAGGACCCCAGGAACGCAGCTCTGCTCGCTTCGACGCGACACTCGTGCTCTTCTCGGGCCCCGCTCCCAAGCGAGCGAAAACCCTCCCTTTCAGCCAATCTACCTTCGCAACGGCTTTGACATCAAGAATTCGAGGTGGTACGTGTATCCCGAAATTGGCGGGGATATCGCGTCCCCAGCAGCGCCCGCCCCCACCCGCAGGACCCCGTCAAGGACCCCCTTTGAAGACTGTCTTCCTCCTGCAGGCTTGAAATTCCTGACAATTCGGGCCCCGGCGGCCTGAGGTGTACGCATGTCCAGTCAACAAGCCGCGCGGATCTCCAACGGCGGTGACGAGCCCGTCGAAGAGATCTACTACCGCAAGGGCGACATCGACTTCTGCTTTTTGCTGAACCGGCGTCACCACAACCTGCGGGTCTTCGACTACCGGGTCGGAAACTACCAACAAAAGCGCGACTTCTTCGACCGGATCGCCCGCGCGGAGGGACTCCGGAAGGTCTTCACCGTCGTCGAGAAGCAGGACAGCAAGAGCTGGCGCAGCGTCGGCTTCTCGCGCGAGGGCGCGATTCCGGGCTACTTCCGCACCGCCGACGCCTACATCATGAGCCGCGTCTACACCGAGGACGGTGAGCCGATCCAGGGCGGTGCGCCGAAGATGGGCGCCCCGCTGCCGCTCCCGGGCAAAGAGGGCAAGGACAAGGACCTCAAGAACGTCCCCAAGCCGCGCGGCCTGACCGTGGAGATCGTCCGCGACACCGGTCCGCTGCAGGAGGTCGTCCGCAGCGTCGGCCAGGATGCCCTCTACGCGCCCTTCCGCCGCGGCGTCTTCAACCCTGACATCGCCGTGATCGCCCGCACCGGCAAGCGCGAGTACTGGGTCGGCGCCGAGACCGACAGCTCCTTCGGCCACGCCAAGGTGGACATGCTCACCCCGCCGGTCAAGGACGTCGAGCTCCCGGTCCTCGAGTACTCGGTCAAGGCCCTCCTCGACGAGCTGCACAAGGTCGAGACCGCCAGCGTCTTCGCGCTCTGCGCCGCCGACTGGACCCTGAGCAATCAGGTCTACAGCGAGCTCGGCTTCAAGGTCACCGCCCGCCTGACCGACCACATCACCCGCGCGGACGAGTTCGTGGGCGCTCAGCTCTGGCACCGGCGCCTCGCCCACGTCGCCGCCCCGAAGCTCTCGAGCCTCCTCGGCTAACCGCACTTCTCGCCGCGGGCGACCACAAGATCGGCGCCTTGCCCCCCTTGACGGCGCGCAGCCTGGCTTTACCTTCACGCCGCGCCCGCCGCCCGGGCGCGTCCTCCGTCTTCACCGTCTCGCCAGGTGCCCTGTGAACCCCAGCCGCGAAGAGAAGCACGAGTTTAAGGCCGAAGTCAGCGCTCTGCTGCGCCTCGTCACCAATTCGCTCTACACCAACCGCGAGATCTTCGTCCGCGAGCTGGTGTCGAACGCCGCCGACGCGCTCGACAAGGCGCGCTTCCAGGGCCTCGTCGACAAGACCCTGCGCGGCCGCGACGAGAAGTCGTCGATCAAGGTCACCGCCGATCACGAGCGCGGCGTGCTGACGATCGAGGACAACGGGATCGGCATGACGCGCGACGAGATCGCGCTCAACCTCGGCACGATCGCCCACTCCGGCACGCTCAAGTTCCTCGAGCAGGCGCGGGCCCAGCAGGAGAGCGGCCAGAAGCCCGACCTCAACCTGATCGGCCAGTTCGGCGTCGGCTTCTACAGCGCCTTCATGGTCGCCGACCGCATCGACGTCGTCACCCTCAGCGCCGTCGAGGGCGCCGAGGCGGTCCACTGGAGCAGCACCGGCGACGGCACCTTCACGGTCGGCCCCGGCGAGCGCCAGACCCGCGGCACCCGCATCGAGCTCCACCTCAAGCAGGAAGCGAAGGACTTCCTCGAGCGGTGGAAGCTCGAGGGCATCGTCAAGCGCTACAGCAACTACGTCGTCCACCCGATCATCCTCAAGGTCATCGACGACAAGGGCAAGACCGAGGTCGACGGCAAGCAGGTCAACGACGCCACCGCCTTCTGGACCCGCCCCGCCAAGGATCTGACCGACGACGACTACAAGGAGTTCTACAAGCACGTGATGGGCGGCTTCGTCATGCCCGGCGACGAGCCCCTCGGCCACTTGCACCTCCACGCCGACGCGCCGATCCAGTTCGTCGCCCTGCTCTACGTCCCCGGCAAGCCGCCGGCCGACCTCTTCATGGAGGACCGCAAGGCGCTCCAGCTCTACGCCCGCCGCGTCATGGTC